>JBPPMI010000066.1:0-16318 GCA_051305975.1 Solirubrobacterales bacterium | reverse complement strand
CCGCGGCGAGTCGGTAATCATCGAACCGACCAGCGGCAACACCGGCATTGCACTGGCGATGATTTGCGCCGCCCGGGGCTACGAACTGATCCTGACGATGCCCGAAGGCATGAGCCGGGAGAGGGCCAAACTCCTCCGGGCATACGGGGCCGAAGTCCAGGAGACGCCTTCGATGGGCGGGATGGACGAAGCGGTGTCCCTCGCCGCCCGCGTCTGCGAGCAGCGCCAGGGCTACACGCCACAACAGTTCGCCAATCCGGCCAACCCCGAGGCGCACTTCAGGACCACCGGTCCCGAGATCTGGACCGACACCGAAGGTGACATCGCCGCTTTCGTCTGCGGAGTCGGCACCGGCGGCACGATCACCGGCGTGGCGCGGTACCTAAGGGAGCGGAGTTCAGACGCGAAGATCATCGCGGTCGAACCGGCATCGTCACCCGTCCTGTCCGGCGGCAGCATCGGACCGCACCGGATCCAGGGGATCGGGGCCGGCTTCATCCCCCAGAACCTCGACCAGAGCCTGCTCGACGAGATCCTGCCCGTGACCGATGACGAAGCCCTGAAGACGGCCCGAGAGCTGGCCGCCCGCGAGGGCATCCTCGGCGGTATCTCCGCCGGAGCGAACATCCATGCGGCGCTGGAAGTCGCGAAACGCCCGGAAATGAAAGGCGGCCGGGTCGTCACGATCGTCTGCGACTCCGGTGACCGTTACATGTCACTCCCGTTCTTCGCCCCCTGACGCCATCGGGGCATGGGTACTCTCACGAGCGATGGCCGGAACTGACCCGATATCCAGAACGGTGAGCGGAATCAGGTCGCAGGTCGCCGCGGCCCGGGGCCGCGACCCCGCGACCGGTGACGCATCCACCTTCGAAATCCTCGCCACCTGGCCCGGCGTGCAGGCGATCCTGGCGTACCGGCTGGCCCACCGCCTCTACTGCCGTCGACTGCCGCTGGTGCCACTCGGCATCTCGTATCTCAGCCGGGTCGTCACCGGGATCGAAATCCATCCGGGGGCGAAGATCGGAGAAGGGTTCTTCATCGACCACGGTGCGGGGGTGGTGATCGGGCAGACCGCCGAGATCGGCGACAACGTGACGCTGTACCAGGGGGTGACCCTCGGTGGCAACGGGTTCCAGCCCGGGAAACGTCACCCGACTATCGAGGACAACGTGACGATCGGCTCCGGGGCCAAGCTGCTCGGTCCGGTCACGGTCGGCCACGGCGCGAAGATCGGCGCCAACACCGTGGTGGTCGAAGACGTCCCCGCCAGTTCCACCGTCGTCGGCAACCCAGGTCACCCGGTGCGCATCGAGGGCCGCAAGGTCGAAGGCCCGGACGCCGACTGGATCCATCTGCCGGATCCGCTCCAGGACGCCGTCAAGTCGCTCTCGGCGCGCATCAAGGAGCTCGAAAAGCAGGTCGCGGACCTCTCCGGAGGGGAAGATCCGAAAGCCGAGCACCCGGTCACGGAGCCCAAGAAAGGCCGGTCCCCGGCGGGCGGCTGAAACGGCTTCCGGGCCCGTGAGGCACCGCCGCGTCGACGTATATCCTCGACTGGTGGAAGCCCTCAGCAAATCCTTCGGCGACGATTCCTACGAGACGGGCGTCCCCGACTCGCCGGGACCCGAATCGGCCGGACTCGGGGCGCCCGCCCACCTGTTCGCTGACGGCCTGAATCCGCCCCAGCGCGAGGCCGTCGAATACGGGGACGGACCGCTCCTGGTTATCGCCGGCGCCGGATCAGGCAAGACCAGGGTCCTGACCCACCGGATCGCGCACCTGCTCGCGTCCAAACGCGCGCGTCCCGGCGAGATCCTCGCGATCACTTTCACCAACCGTGCCGCCAAGGAAATGCAGGAACGAGTCGAGGAACTGGTCGGCGCCCGCGCCCGCGCGATGTGGGTCACGACCTTCCATTCCGCCTGCGCCCGCATGCTCCGGGCCGACGCCGAGAAGCTCGGCTATTCGAAGTCGTTCACGATCTACGACCAGGCCGATTCGCTCCGGATGATCAAGCGGGCGATGGAGGAGCTGGACATCGACCCGAAGCGCTTTCCCGCCCGGGCTATCCAGAACAGCATTTCCGGCGCCAAGAACGAACTGCTCGACTCCGAGGCGTACGCGCGGCGGGGTGGTTCGTACTTCGAGGACCAGGTCGCCGGCGTGTACGAGCTTTACGAGAAGCGCATGGTCGAGAACAACGCCATGGACTTCGACGACCTGCTCGTCCGCACCGTGAACGTGCTCGAACTGTTCGAGTCGGCCCGCGACCGCTGGCGGCGCACGTTCCGCTACGTCCTGGTCGACGAGTACCAGGACACCAACCACGCCCAGTACCGGCTGCTCCAGCTGCTGGCCGCCGAACACGGCAACCTGACCGTGGTCGGCGACGAGGACCAGTCGATCTACGGCTTCCGCCACGCGGACATCCGCAACATCCTCGACTTCGAGAAGGACTTCCCGGACGCGAAGGTGGTCAAGCTCGAGCAGAACTACCGTTCGACCGAGACCATCCTGACCGCCGCCAACGCGGTGGTCGAGAACAACCGGGATCGCCGCCCCAAGAAACTCTGGACCGATTCGGGCCAAGGCGAGGAGATCGAGGTCGTGCGACTCGGGGACGAGCATGAAGAGGCCCGGTGGGTCGCTGGCGAGGTCGACCGGCTGATCGACGAGGAAGGCCTGACCACGGAGGACATCGCCGTCTTCTACCGGACCAACGCGATGAGCCGGGTGGTCGAGGACACGCTGGTCCGTTTCGGCACGCCCTACCAGGTGATCGGTGGCACCAAGTTCTACGAGCGGGCCGAGATCAAGGACGCGGTGGCCTACCTCCAGTACATCTCGAACCCGCGCGACTCCGTTTCGTTCAGCCGCATCATCAACACGCCGCGGCGCGGGATCGGGGACACCAGCCAGGCGCGCATCCTGGCCCACGCCAACACGACCGGCGAGGACATCTGGGACGTCGCGTCGGCGGCCGAGGAGGTTCCGGGACTGAGCAGCGCCGCCCTCCGCTCGGTCACCGAGTTCCAGAGCACGATGGGCGGCCTCCGGGCCAAGTCGGAGAACTCACCGGTTTCGGAGACGGTGGAGGCGGTCCTCACGGAGTCCGGCTACTTCGACTCCCTCGAGGCGGAGCGGACTGTCGAGGCCGAAGGCCGGATCGAGAACCTGCGGGAACTGATCGGCGTCGCCGCCGAGTTCGACACCAACCGGGCACTCGAAGGCGACAGCGACATCGCGCCCCTCGACGAGTTCCTCCAGCAGATTTCGCTCTACACCGACCAGGACAAGCTCGAGAAGGGCGAGTCGCTGCTCACTCTGATGACCCTCCACAACGCGAAGGGCCTGGAATACGACACGGTTTTCATCATCGGCTGCGAAGACGGTGTCTTCCCGCATTCGAGGGCCCTCGATGAAGGAGAGGAAGAGGAAGAGCGGCGCCTGTGTTACGTCGGCATCACCCGGGCCCGCCAGCGCCTGTACCTGACGAGTGCACGCACCCGCCGGCTCTACGGCGGCCGGGCCGAAGCGACCATGCCGTCCCGTTTCCTCGACGAACTGCCGGCCTCGCTGGTCCACCAGCAGGGGTCCGCCATCGGCAGTGGTGGCCTCGGCGCCTCGACCAGCTGGGGAGCTTCGTCACCCGGCGGGTTCAGTTCGCTTTCTGGCGGGCTGGGCAGCGGCCCCGACCCGATCCAGCCCTCGACTGCCGTCGAGGTGTCGGTCGGCGACGACGTGATCCACGCCTCGTTCGGTGATGGCGTCGTGATCGGTTCCGAACCCGGCGGTGTGGTGATCGTCCGGTTCTCTGCCGATGGCACCGAACGTAAACTGATGGCCGAATACGCACCGATCAAGAAGAGGTGACCAGGTGAGCGCAAGGACCATCGACGGCAAACAGGTTTCCCGGGAAGTGCGCGAGCGCGTGGCGGCCGAGGTCGCTGCGTTCGTCGAAGAAGCCGGCCGCAAGCCGACCCTCGCTACGGTGCTGATCGGTGACGATCCCGCCTCCGAGATCTACATCGCGAACAAACACAAGGCCTGCGAGGAAGCCGGCATGAATTCAGTCCATCACGGACTCGCCGCCGACACGGCGGAGGCCGAAGTCGTGGCCCTGGTGGAAACCCTCGGTACCGACGACACAGTGGACGGGATCCTGGTACAGCTTCCGCCGCCCGACCACATCGACCCCGACGTGGTGGTCAACGCGATCGATCCGGCCAAGGACGTGGACGGCCTGACCCCCTTGAGCGCCGGCGCGCTCGCCTCCGGCAGGCCGGGACTCGTGCCCTGCACTCCCGCCGGGGTGATCGAGCTGCTCGACCACGAAGGGGTCGACCTGAACGGTGCGGAAGCCGTGATCGTGGGCCGGTCGAACCTCGTCGGAAAGCCACTCTTCAGCCTCCTCCTGGCGCGTAACGCCACCGTGACGATCTGCCACTCCCGCACGCGCGACCTCGCCGGGGTCTGCCGCCGGGCCGACGTGCTGGTGGCTGCCGTCGGGGTGCCCGAACTCATCACCGCCGATCACGTGAAGCCCGGAGCCACCGTGATCGATGTCGGCATGAACCGGACGAATGACGGCCTCCGCGGTGACGTCAACTTCCCGGAGGTCGCCGAGGTCGCGGCGGCGCTGACGCCGGTTCCCGGCGGGGTGGGGCCGATGACGATCGCGATGCTGATGGTCAACACGCTCACGGCCGCCAGGGCACGGGGCTGAGCCGTGCGGTTCGGACGGGTCCATCCCCTCGAGTGGCTGTCAGCCGCCTGCGGCGTGCTCATCCTGGCCGGCCTGGTCATGCCCTGGTACGGCGATCAGACGGGGATCGAGAGCGTGAGCCTCCTGGACGTGATCCTCGTCCTGGCCGCGGTCTCTGCCGTACTACTCCCTGTCGTGCTGGCCGTGACCACGAAAACCGACATCCCGATCGTGTTCGAGACCTTCCTTTCCACGCTCGCACTACTGGCAGCGGTAGTACTGGCGGTCAAACTCGTGTTCAGGCCGGAAGGTGGCGTCGAACGCGGCTTTTTGCTTGGTCTGATCGGCGCGATCCTGCTCTCCTGGGCAGGTTGGCGGAGCACCTCCCGCGAGAACTAAAGAACTACACTCCGCAGCGTGATCGAGCGCGAACAGGTACTGCATGTAGCACGCCTTTCCAGGCTGAAACTGGATGACGACGAAGCTTCCCGGCTGATGAGCGAACTCTCTTCGATCCTCGACCACGTCGACCGGCTGGCCGAGATCGACATCGAGGGCGTGGAGCCCACTTCGCACGTGGTCCCGCTCGAGAACGTCCTGCGTGACGACGTCGCCCGGCCCAGCCTCGACCGTGAGGCCGCGCTCGAACAGGCACCCGACCCGGCCGGCGGCGCCTTCCGCGTGCCATCACCGCAGGCTGAAAGCTGATCGTGGACGGATCCGACCTGATTGCCGCAACCGCGGCCGAGACCGCGACGCTCATCGAGAGCGGCGAGGTCTCGCGGAGCGAAGTGCTCGGAACGTGGCTCGAGCGCACGGAAGCCGACGACCTGAACGGATACCTCTGGCGGGCCGACGCCGAAACCGCCGTCGGCACGGTCGACCAGGGCGCCGAGAGCCCGGTTGCCGGCGTTCCGCTGGCGATCAAAGACATCTTCTGCACCGCCGGCGTACCGACCACCGCAGCCTCGAAGATCCTCGAGGGATACCGGCCGCCCTATGACGCGACCGCGGTCTCGCGCCTCGCCTCCGCCGGTGTGCCGATGCTCGGCAAGACCAACATGGACGAGTTCGCGATGGGCTCATCCAACGAGAACTCCGCCTACGGACCGGCTCTGAATCCCTGGGACCGCTCGCGCGTTCCCGGCGGATCGTCGGGTGGATCCGCCGCCGTCGTGGCCGCCGGGCTCGCCCCGTGGGCACTCGGCACCGACACCGGCGGCTCGGTTCGCCAGCCCGCCGCCTTCTGCGGCGTCGTCGGCCTGAAACCCACCTACGGTTCGATCTCCCGCTACGGAATGATCGCCTTCGCGTCCTCACTCGACCAGTGCGGTCCGATCACCCGCGACGTGACCGACGCGGCGCTGCTGCTGGCCCGGCTCGAAGGCCGCGACGAGATGGATTCGACTTCGACCGGCATCGAGGGCGGCATCTCGCTGCCATCGGCCGAAGACCTGAACGGACTGAAGTTCGGCATCCCGGCCGACCTCGTCGGGGAGGGTGTCGACCCCGGCGTGAAGGCCGTGTTCGACCAGACCGTCGAGCGGATCGAAGGGCTCGGCGGATCGGTCGAGACGATCGAGCTGCCGAATGCCAGGCACGGCATCTCCGCCTATTACGTGCTGGCGCCGGCCGAGGCATCGACCAACCTGTCGCGGTACGACGGGGTCCGGTACGGCCAGAGGGCCGGCGATTCCGACCTGACCTCGATGTACGAGGACACTCGCGGCGACTTCTTCGGCCCTGAAGTCAAGCGGCGGATCATGCTCGGCACCTACGCTCTGTCTTCCGGCTACTACGACGCCTACTACGGCAGGGCGCAGCGGGTCCGCACGAAGATCGTCCACGACTTCGACGCGGCCTTCTCGAAGGTGGACCTCGTCATCACCCCGACCTCGCCGTCGGTCGCATTCGGCCTCGGTGAGAAGACTGACGATCCGCTCTCCATGTACCTGGCCGACCTCTTCACCGTGCCGATGTCCCTCGCCGGAATCCCCGCGATCTCGATCCCGGCCGGTATGGCCGCCCCCGAGTCGGGCGGCACGGAGCTGCCCGTCGGCCTCCAGATTGCGGCGCCCGCGTTCGGCGAGCAGAAGCTGCTCGAAGCTTCCCTCGCCCTTGAGAAGGCGATCCAGTTCGACGGCAGCGGGGGGAGGATCTGATGACCGAAGAACTCGAAGCGGTGATTGGGCTCGAGATCCACGTGCAGCTCTCGACCGAGACCAAGATGTTCTGCGGTTGCGAGCTCTCCTTCGGTGACGAACCGAACGTCCACACCTGTCCCGTCTGCCTGGCGCACCCCGGCGTGCTGCCGGTGCCGAACCGGAAGGCGATCGAGTACGCCCTGCTGATCGGGGCCGCCCTCGACTGCAAGATCGCTCCCCGGTCGATCTTTCATCGCAAGAACTACTTCTATCCGGACAACCCGAAGGCGTACCAGATCACCCAGTTCGAGATCCCGATCTGTGGTGCCGGCCGCCTGGGTGACGTTCGCATCAATCGCGCCCACCTCGAAGAGGACGCGGCGAAGATGATCCACGTCGGCGAGAGCGGCCGCATCCAGGGATCGGACTCGTCGATGGTCGACTTCAACCGTGGCGGCACGCCCCTGGTCGAGATCGTCACCGAACCGGACCTGAAGAGTGGCGCCCAGGTGCGCGAGTGGGGCCAGCTGCTGCGGGCGACGGTCAAGGAACTCGGCGTCTCCGACGTGAACATGGAAGAAGGCAGCCTGCGCTGCGACGCCAACGTGTCGGTTCGCCCGGTCGGCTCCGACCGGCTCGGCACGAAGACCGAGATGAAGAACATGAATTCGTTCCGTTTCATCGAGCGCGGCATCGAGGCCGAGATCGAGCGCCAGAAGGAACTGATCGGTTCCGGCGGCCGCGTGGTCCAGGAAACCCTCCACTTCGATCCGTCGACCGGCGAACTTCACTCGCTGCGTTCGAAGGAGGAATCGCACGACTACCGGTACATGCCGGAGCCCGACCTGGTCGCGATCGTCCCGACCGGGGAGATGCTCCAGGCGGCGAAGGATGCCTTGCCCGAACTGCCGGCCCAGCGGGCCACCCGGTACCGCGACGAACTGGGTGTCCAGGACAGCGCCGCACTCCTGCTGTCGTTCGAGACCGACTGGGCCGAGTTCTTCGAAGGCGTGATCGCGCACAGCCCCGACATCGAGCCGCGCGTCGCCGCCCATTGGGTGACGGGGGAGTTCGCTGCCGAACTGCGCAAGCAGGACGATCAGCCGCTGGCCGATGCCCAGGTCACGCCCGACCAGCTCGGTAGCCTGGTGCTCCTCGTGTCGAGCAAGAAGATCTCCCATTCGTCAGGCAAGTCGGTCCTCGAGACGATGGTCGCCGAAGGTGCCGATCCCGCCGCCGTGGTCGAGGAGCAGGGCCTCGAGCAGATCTCGGACTCAGGCGAGCTCGAGACGATAGTCAAGGTGGCCATCGAGAACAACCCGAAGCCAGCCGGGCAGGTCCGCTCCGGCAACGAGAAAGCGATCGGCGCCCTGGTGGGTGCCGTGATGAAGGAGACGAAGGGCCGCGCCGACGGCGGGGAAGTCACCCGTCTGTTGCGGCAGCACCTCGGTCTCTGAGGAATAAGGAACGGGACGCGCCTCCGGTCGCCATGGACGCTTGCGTCCATGCTCCGCGCGGACGCAAGGCGGCGAGACCCTCAGCGAAGCACGCGAAACTTGCGCTTCGCCGTGTTTCCTGACCGGCGTCCGGTCTGGTCGAAGGCCCTGACCCGCACCACGTGCCTGCCGTGGCTGACGCGCCTGATCGTCGCTATCGACTTGCAGCGCTTCCACCGGCGACGGTCGAGCTTGCACTGATACTTCAGCGGGGTGCTGGCGATTCCCTTCAGCTCGAGATGGACCTTGTGCTTCCTGACTTTGCGCGGACCGCTCGCGATCGTGATGCCCGGCGTGATGGTGCCGCCCACTGCCTTCGAGGCGTAGAGCTTCCGCGCAGCCTCCCCGAGGTAGGGGCCGAAGACGAAAGCGCATGTCCGCGGCGTCGATTCGCAGTAGCTGTAGCTCTGAACCGAGCTGAGGAAGCCGTGGCTGACCCAGCCGCCACCGCTGGCGCCATGACCCATGTGACAGGGGTTGAGCGCCAGAGTCTTCGGGCGACCCCGGTCTCGTCCGGCAAACCTGCCGTTGCAGCCAAATTCGAATTCACTGTTGAAGATCGGTTTGGGGTCCGCCGGATAGCCGTAGCTCGTGTACTTGCCCCGCGGGTTCGTCTTGAAGGCGATCCGGCGCGCCCCGCCGACGGTCTGCGAAACCGAGGCTCCCGAGGCAGCGTTGAAGAGGATCGCAATCCCGAAGTCGTGGGACAGGGACTGCTTGCGGACCCAGCGCTTCGGCGCGATCAGTCGGGCGGCCACGAAGAGTCCGAAGGGTAGGGAGCCGTTGTTGTAGGCAGGGGCGAATGCCCAGCCGTTGGCGAATCGCTTTGCCGTCAGGTCGAAGACACAATGAGCAGCGGTCGCAACGGCGTTCCCGAAGCGGGTGCTGATGACCGTTCCGGAACAGCTGTACGACTGGTTGCCGACCCGGAAGAAGACCTTGCCGTGCATACGCACGGGGAATGCGCTCGGGTCCTTGACCTTGAAGTCGCCGCGCCGTGCGGAGACCGAGGCTTCGCCGGGCTCCGGGATGTCGAGGGTGGTGGAAGGCGCCCCGGCTGCGGTTCCCGGAATGTCGGCCGGGATTGCTTCCATCATCTCTTCCCGCGTCCAGCTCGACTTGACTGCCGCCTCGTTCGGGTTTACTCCCTGCGATACCACGCCGGGCGAAGCGGAGGCAGTACCCGGTATCGCGCCCAGGATCACCAGGAGTGCGATCAGGCCGATCGGGGCGCAGGTCGTGCGGACCGGGACATGTGTGGCGGTTTCGATAAGGGATTCGTTCCCGCCCGAAGCTTTCGTGAAACCAGTTGTTACTTATTTTTGAGTACGACCCGGAAGGTGATCTTGAGCGTTTTCCTGCTCGGCTGACCGGTCTGGTCGGTCGAGCGGACCCGGAGGACGTGGCGTCCCGCGGTGAGCCCACGGAGCACTGTGCGCTTTCCGCAGTCGCTGAACCGTTTGCGGTCGAGACGACACCGGAAGCGGAGGGGTGTCGAGGCGGTCCCTCCGAACTTGAACAGCGCGCTGCGCTTGCGGACGACCTTCGGCGGGGTGAACTTCAGCTTGATGGTGGGGGTGATTCCCCCGCCGGCCGCCTTGCTGGTGTAGAGCGCTCTGGCCGCCTTCGAGAAGCTCGGTCCCCAGAGCACATCGCAGAGGTCGGGCCGGTTCTCACAGAGCGTGTAGCTCGTGAGGGAGGCGAGATAGTTGCCATCGGTGATCCAGCCGCCGCCACTGGCACCTTTTCGCATGTCACAGGGAGCGGCGCCGACAGTGCGGGGAGTGCTGGTGCCACGGAGAACCGCGGTTGAGCGGCAGCCGGCAAGCCTTTCGCCGTCGTAGGGCGGATCGGGATCGGCCGGGTAGCCGTAAAGCGTGTAGTCACGGTCGAACTGGGGGAGGTTGAACGCGATCTGGCGGGAGCCGCCGAGGTCGGTTTCCGGATCGCCATCGACAGTGACCAGGCCGACGTCATAGTCGAGGTTCCCGTCCCGGGAGTAGCCGCTAGGCGTCGACAGCGTCGTCGCGGCGTAAATATTGAAGGGCGTGGCCCCGTCGGCGTATCCGGGAATGAATACGAAGTTCTGCATCCACTGTTTTGTCAAAACGTCCCAGACACAGTGCCCGGCGGTGTAGACGACGTTGCGGTTCGCGGAGCTCACCAGTGTGCCGGAGCACTGATAGCGGTTGAGGCCCTGGCTGAAGAACACCTTTCCGTGCAGCCGTTCGGGGTACCTGGTGACATCCCTGGGGTAGAACGGCCCGGATCTGGCCGAGACACCCGCATCGAACGCAGGGATGTCGAAGGAAGCCCCCGGCGGGGCGGGCATGGGGACAGGTCTTGCCGAAAGCAGGTCCTGGCGACTCCAGCTCCCGGCAACGGCGTCAGCGTCTCTCGTCACGGAATGTTGCGACACCGCCGGGGCGGCATTGGCGGCGCCGGGGGTGAGCAGGCACGCGAGAAGCAAGAACGCGGCGAGCATCATCCCGGTCCGGGGTCGATTGATTCCGGATCGGGCCGGGCTCCCCCCGCCTGTTCTGGCCATTGCCCAATCGTAGAGCGCTGTGTGACGAATGAGATTGTGACACTTTGTTACAAGTCCTATACTCGCTTCATGGCTTGGAATATCGTCATCGCCGGTGGTGGATTCGCGGGAGCTAACGTGGCCCGCCACCTCGAAAAGACCTTGCCGAAGCAGTCGGCCCGGCTCAGCCTGGTCAACGACGTCAACTTCGCGCTCTACACGCCGTTCCTCCCGGAAGCTGCCGCAGGAACTCTCGAGCCCCGTCATGTGGTCACGCCTCTCCGCGACATCATCCACCGGGCGAACCTGCGCCTCGGGGTCATCGACTCCCACGACCCTGCCGCGAAGACCGTGGGCCTGCGAAACCACGACGGAGAGAACGAGACGGTTCCCTACGACCATCTGGTCCTGGCACCCGGTTCGATCTCCCGGGTGCTGCCGATCCCGGGTCTCAGCGAATTCGGCCGGGGCTTCAAGGGCCTGGCCGATGCGATCTATCTGCGTAACCATGTCATCGAAACACTGGAACAGGCCAACTCGACCGAAGATGCGGCGCTGCGCGACCAACTTCTGACCTACGTCTTCGTCGGCGGCGGGTATTCCGGCCTCGAGGCGCTGGCCGAGCTCCAGGACTTCGCGGCCGACGCGATGCAGCACTACCCGCGGGCGCGCCTCCACGGCATGCGCTGGGTACTCGTAGAAGCCAAGGACCACGTCCTGCCCGAAGTCGATCCCACCCTCGCCGATTACGCGGTCCGTGAACTCCGTGGTCGGGGCATCGACATCAGACTGAGCACCACGCTCAGCGAAGTGACGGCGACCACGGCGACGATCTCGACCGGCGAGGTCATCCCGACCCGGACCCTCGTCTGGACCGCGGGGGTCGTTCCCCATCCGAGTCTCAAGAGCCTGGCCGTCCCGCTCGACGAACGGGGCAAGGTCATCGTCGATTCCAGCCTCGCGGTCGAAGGCATGCCTGGCGTCTGGGCCCTCGGTGACGCTGCCGCGGTGCCGGACCCGACCGGAGGGCTCTGTCCGCCGACCGCCCAGCACGCGGTGCGCCAGGCTCCGGTCGTTGCGGCCAACATCGCTGCTGCCGTCGGTATCGGTGAGCCCCGGACCTTCGACTATCGCGGAGGCGCCGCCTTCGTCAACCTCGGGCGTTACAAAGCCGTCGGCAAGATCGGCAACTTCAAGTTCCGGGGATTCCTCGCATGGTGGATGGCCCGCTCGTACCACATGAGTCAGATCCCGGGCCTGTCCCGGAAGATCAGGGCGGTCATCGACTGGACCGCCAGCCTGCCGTTCTCACGTGACCTCGCAGAGGTCGGATCGATCGGCCGCGGTGGGCGCAGCCTCGATCCCGAGAACTACGAGCACGGTGGCTCACACCGGCCGGTCGACTAGCCGCCTTCAGTCTCCGGCGACGGAGATCGTTGTGTCCATGCCGAGCTCGGCGTGATCCGGCAACGCGCACCAGAGGCGATAGACGCCGGGTTGGGTGTCGAACCGCACCCGCTGGTAGGTCGAAGGCATCGTGTCCGGGATCACCGTCTCGGTTCCGCCCGGGACCTTCTGGATGTGGAGATTGTGCTCGTCCTCGCCGCGGTTGCTCAGCTCGACGATGGTGTCCCCGGCGGCCAGGCTGGTGCGGCTCAGGGTGAAACCCCACTCGAAGGCCTTCACCCCCAGGCGCGCCGGAGGGGCAGGCTCGATGGCGATGGGCACACAGACCCGGTACTTCCGGATGCGCACCACCTTTCTCTTCTTGCCGTGACGCTTGACGTATTTGACGAACCGCTTCTTCTTCCACTTCCAGGTGCACTGGGCGGAAGTGGACGCACCCGGTCCGGCCGCGCCGGCCGCCGGCGCGAGGAGGGTGGCCACGAGCAGGGACAGGCCGAGGACTATCGCGAGCCGCCGGATCATGCCCGGATCAACTTCGGCCGGCTGAACTTCGACGCCCCGGGGATGATCGGGCCGGCGTCCTGGCCGAACCACTGCTCGAGGAGCGAGCAGTACATCGACCTGAAGTCACTGGTGTGGCGGAGGTTGTCGTCTTCGTCGAGATTGGTCAGGCCGGGGAACTCGCCGACCATCTTGCCGCTCGCTTCGGTGCCGATGATGAACGCGGCTCCCGCGGCACCGTGGTCGGTCCCGGATTCGTTCTCTTCCGGTCGCCGGCCGAATTCGCTCCACATCTCGATGATCACGCGGTCCTGGAGGCCCCTTTTCTCGAGGTCCCGCTGGAACGCGAGAACCGAGTCGCAGGTAGACCTGAGACTGGAATCGAGCTCCCCTGCCTGGTCCGAATGCGTGTCGTATCCGCCGTCGGCGTTGACCGACACGCAATGGAGGGGCATCCCTGCGCCGAGCAGCGCCGCGAGGCCGGAGAGCTGGCGGCCGAGGTTGCTGTCCTCCGGGTAGGTGACCGGGGACTCGTATTCATCGAAACCGGAAAGAGATTCGCGCACGTAGTTGGTGCTGCCGATCGCGCGGCGACTCTGTTCGAGCGCCGGTGAGTCCGAGCGGAAGGACCCCATGCGCTTGAAACTGCGGAAGAGCTCCTTGCTGACCGGATCGTCGACGTGTGACCAGAGGTCGTAGTCGGTGACCCCGTCGACCGCGGCGACGGGTTTCTTTGCCGTTGCCATCGCCGGGGAGAGGGTTCCGCTGAGGGAGAGCCCCTGGAGCGGGTTCACGTCGCTGCCGACGTGGTCGAGGTAGCGGCCCAGCCAGCCGGTCATGCCGTTCGTGTCGAGTTCGCCGACCTCCCAGAAGTGGCGTGACGTGAAGTGGGACTGGTTGGCGTCGTCGTAGCCGATGGCCGGGAGAACGGTGACCTTCCCTTCGGCGTGGAGCGTGCTGAGACCCGCTGCGGCAGGGTGCCAGCGGAGGCTCGGGTCCTCGCTGAAGGCGGTCCCGCTCTCGGGTGAGACGGCAAGGTTCGGCCGCAAGTCGTAATAACGGGAGTGTCCGGTGGGAGCGAGGATGCTCATCGCGTCGGCACCGCCGTCGAGGAAGATCGACACGATCACCCGGTCCGACTGTGCCGCCTGCGCGATGCCTTCGTCGAAGAGCGAGAACGGCAACTTCGACGCTCCGTAGACCGAGAGGGCGAGGCCTGTCGCGCCGGCGAGAAATCGGCGGCGCGTGAGGCCCGTGCCGGCTGGCAGCGGCATGCCCGTCTCGATCGACGGCAGTCCCTGGCCGGCTTGTGCGGCCGCCTCGCGCATCAGTTGCGAGCGCGTGTAGTTGTTGCAGCAGTTGGTCATGAGAGCTGCATGTCCGGGGAGACCGCGATCAGCTGGAGCAGGGCGTTCTGGCGGAGCGCCCGGTAGGGTCCTTCCTGCCATTCGTCGGTGATCTGCCTGCGGACGCGGTTGGAGAGGGAGACGAGTTCTGCCTGGTGTTCCGCCCTCAGGGCGGGCCAGCCGTAGGTGGCGAGGGCCTTGTTCAGCGCTTCGCGGGTCCCTTCGGTTGCGCTGTACGGCCTGTCTTCGTTCCAGGCCTCGGCCGCCCGGTCCTCGAGCGCGATGGTGACCATCAGCCAGCGGGCCCTGGTCGTCGAGGTGTCGAGCCAGCGGTCGTCGTCCCAGCCGGACACGTTGGGTGGTTCGAAGAGACGCTGCCCGGCCGAGGAACCCAGCCAGACCCAGTCCTCCTTGGTGATCGTCAGTTTGAGGGATCGCATGAGTCCTGCGGCGAAGACCACCGGCGGCTTGACCATCGCCGGACCCCGGTAGAAGTCGGGGTGCATGAGGATCGCTTCGACTACGGGGCGGATCTTCCGGCCGTTCTTCAGATACTTCCGGACGAGTGCCCGCTTCGTGGTCTTGCTCGGAGGAGCGGGCACGAAATAGCTCCAGAGCTTCTCGACGAAGAAGCTCGCATGGAGGCGGTGTTCGTAGGCGAACCGGCAGGCGTCCTGCCAGTCCCAGTTCCCCCGCTTGCCGAAGATCGTCTTGTCCCCGTCATCGAAGCGCTCGGGGTCGAAGCGGAAATTGATGGCTCCCTGGTCCTCGCTCCAGTCGTAGGCCCAGCCGGTCAGGGCGCGGGCCGACTCCCGGACGTCATCTTCGGAGTAGGCCCCCCGGTCGGCCCCGAGGGTGAACAGCTCGAACATCTCCCGGGCATAGTTCTCGTTCGGTGACCACTTGCTGTTACCGGCGCCGTCGAGCCACTGCAGCATCGCCGGGTCCTTCGTCAGCGCGACCAGGAGGTCGTCGAACGACCCGTTGACCTTCGACCTGATGGTCCAGTACTGGTCGATCATCTGCTGCTGGCGGGAAACGCTGGCGATCGAAGTGGCGAACCAGTCGTGGAAGATCAGGGTCATGCGGTCGGCGTAAGGCTGGTTCGTGCGGACCATGCGATCGAGCCACCACAGGTGGTCGTGGCCCCAGCTGTCCGCCGGGGCGATCGGCAGCCCGTCGCCGTCGACCGGCGCGGGACCGATCAGCTTCGCCTTGCCCTTCGGGCGGGTCAGCGAGAGCACTGCGTCCTTCATGCTCATCCGGGCGAGCTTCTCGGCCTGGCCCGGTGCCGGTCCGAAACCGGCACGGTTCAGGAGGCGGGTCGCCTCGAGCCGGCCGAAGTCACCCCTGTAGACGCCGAAGGGCTGGGGCTTCCAGGGTTTCGACGGGTGTTGCGGGCGAGGCAGAGGGCGGGGACCGGGACCTTTCCGCGGCGGCTTGCGGCGACCGCCCTTGATCCGGATGACTTTGGTGCGCAGACGAACGACGCCGTCGCCGGAGTCGTGCCAGCGTTTGCGGCGGTAGACCTTGACGTCTTTCCTGCCCCTTCTGTGACCTGCCTTCAAGCTCGTCCCAACCAGATTCGAAGCTTCCCTGCTTCTTATTCTCCACTATTCGTCAAGTGTCCTTCCGGTTGCGTTCATAGACGGTCGTACCTAAAACCTGCAAACAGGAAAGAAAGTCCCGATCAGGGAGAATGGACCCATGGGCGGCACGTTCATAGTCTTCATCGCACTCTGCTTCGGTATCCCGACGGCAATCATCGGGAGGGCCAAGGGCGGATCGTTCCTCCTCTGGCTGGTGATCGGCACCTGCCTGCCCGGTTTCGGCCTGGCCGCGGTGATCCTCATGCGTAACGAGATCAACGAACCGGAACGCCAGTGCCCCAACTGCAACAACATCGTGAAGCTCTACGTACAGGTGTGCCCAAGATGCGGAATGGATCTCTACCTGCCGCCAGTAGAGGAGACGAGGATGCCGCCTCAGTAGTCGGTTTACCGCCGTGGCCGGCAAATCTGTCTACCGCGTTGGCGGGCGCATTCGAAGTAAAGAATGGTTGCGCCCTGTTCGAGTCTCGTTGAGCTCTGAATAACTGCATCCAAGTTGGTGTTTCCGATCTCAGTCAGAGACTCGGCAACTTGAGTAAAACCAACTTGGATGTCTCGATCAGCTAACCATGTCCATGC
>JBPPMI010000065.1:0-3505 GCA_051305975.1 Solirubrobacterales bacterium | reverse complement strand
GAAGTGAGGTCCCCGAGGGCCAGTTCGTGGCTGTCCGGGTCGAGCAGGAGGAAATCGGCCGGTTTGCCGGCAGCCAGCGGATCGGGATCTCCGGTCAGGGGTGAGCGGCGACCGGTTGCGATCGCCCAGGCTTCTGCTTTCGGGATCGCTTCCGCGCTTTCGGCAGCATGGCGCTGGACCAGGGCGAACTGCTTGAGATCGGCCAACAGGTCGAGTGAGTTGTTCGAACCGGCGCCGTCGGTCCCGAGGGCCATGTTCACGCCTGCCTTCGCCGCGGCGGGATAAGGAAATACGCCTCCGACCGCGAGTTTCATGTTGGCGACAGGGTTGGTGGTGACCGTCGCGCCGCGCTCGCCGACCAGCTCGAGCTCGGCCTGGTCGAGCCAGACGCCGTGGGCCAGCACTGTCCGGGGCGTCAGTAGGCCGAGTCTGTCGAGGTAGAAGGCGGGGCGGACCCCGTACTCGGCGACGCAGTCGTCGACCTCGGGTTCCGTCTCGGAAAGGTGGATCTGGATCGGCAGCCCGCGTTCGGCCGCGGTGCCGGCGGCGAATTCGAGGCTGACCGACATGACCGTGTAGATCGAATGGGGCGCCACTGCCGCACCGATCCGCGGGTCGAGCCCTTGGAGGGCATCGAGATCCTCGAGGAGCGAAACGTTCCGCGCCTTCAGGTCGCTGTCGGACTTCGGATCGATCATCGGCGGGCCGACAACGGCCCGGATGCCGGCGTCGAGCACGGCTTCGGCCACTGCCCTCGGCTGCCAATACATGTCCCAGAAGCTCGTGGTGCCGGTCCGGATCATCTCCAGGCAGGCGAGGCGGGTGCCCCAGTAGACGTCCGTTGCTTCCAGCTTCGCTTCGACCGGCCAGATCGCTTCCTGCAGCCAGCGCATCAACGGCAGGTCGTCGCCGTGGCCCCGGAAAAGGGTCATCGCGGCGTGGGTGTGACCGTTGACCAGCGGCGGGCTGAGGATCGCTCCCGCAGCGTCGAGCACCTCGTCACCCGCGGCGGCTTCGACATCAGCGCCGATCGCGGAGATCACGCCGCCCTCAGCCCTCAGGTTCACGGTCTCGCCGTCGAGGCGTGCGTTGGCGAGGAAGAGGTCGCCGGAAGTTGTCATGCCGCTGCCGCCTTCCGGGTCTGGCGGATGAACTCGAAGGAGCCGAAGAAGGGGGCGATGCATCCGAGCAGCGTGATCGCGACGGCCAGGCGCAGGCCGATGATCTTCAGCCGGAGCGCGATCAGGCTGGTGATCGACATGCCGATCCAGAGGAGTCCGTGCGAGAGGCCGAGGATGAAGGTGACCGGTTCCGGGTCACCGAGCCCGAAGGCACAGACCAGAAGGCTCACGTAGACGACGGAATGGAAAAGGCTGACACCTTCCAAACGTCGGAAGGTGACAGCCCGGGTGAAGCTTTTGCCGAACCAGCTCTCAGGAAGTGTGGCCGGCGATGCGCTTCGGGTGGGAGGTTGCTGTGTGCGGGGCACGGGCACGCAAGCTTCTCACGCCCAGGAGGTGGCGCGTTCCTTCAGCTGCTGCGTACGCGGCGGTCGTGAGACCCAGGGCCTCGACATTGCTGGCACCTGCGATCAGGCTGCCGGTCAGAACGCCTGCTCCGACGGACTTCGTGACCCAGCCGGCGGTAACGTCCTTCGTCACCTGATTCTTCTTTGTCTTTTCCATGGGGCAAGAGTAGGCCCCGTTTCAACGCATGAAGTTGCGATTCTGTGAACGAAGTTGAAAGTCCCGGAAGGGTCAGCCGATGGTGGCTTCGAGGCGGCCGATCGCAATCTCCAGATCGGACCTCAGCCGGTTCGGAAGGCCGCCACCGGTGAGGTGGTCGATGTCGTCCCGCCAGGCAGTTGCCCTTTCATTTACCGACAGGTCGCTGACGTCCGTTCCGCTGTCGAGTAGTTCCTGCATCTTCGCGATCCCGTCGAGGCGGTCGCAGGCATAGACCAGCCGGGCCTTCTCACCGCTTTCGATCGCGCGCCGCCTGTGGTCGAGCCGCTGCGCTTCGGGATCGGTGATCGCGGTGTCCTCGCTCACGTCCATGACCAGGTCGCGGATCTCCGTGCCGAAGGCACGCTCGAGCTCATCCGGTGTGACGCTGGTCTTCTCGACCGTGTCGTGGAGGTAGGCCACGGCGACGGTCGTTTCGTCGCCGTACTTCGCGGCTTCGTCCGCGACCCCGGCGGGGTGCGTGATGAAAGGCATGTCGCTGCCGAACTTGCCCGGCGTGTCGCGGTGGGCCCGCTCAGCGAATGCGTACGCCTTCGCGGGGAGGTGGAGCGGCTGGGCTCCGGCCCGGCGGTCCGGGGGGTCCCGCTCGACGAAGCGCTCGGCGCCGAGCATCAGCTCGGGGTCGCCCATCAGGCGGTTGAAGCATTCGGCCTCGAGTTCGAGGCCCTCTTCGATCGGCCGACCGAACCCGCGTACCGAGGCTTCGAGGTCGGTCCGGAGCGCGGGCTGGGGGAGAGCCGCGATCTCACGGGCCCAGTCGAGTGCCCGCTCGACGCAGGTGCCGCTCGGCACGATCCGGTTGACCAGCCCGATCCGGGCAGCCTCCTCGGCACCGATGACCCGCCCGGTGATGATCAGGTCGAGCGCGGGGCCGAGCCCGACCAGGCGCGGCAGCCGCTGGGTCCCGCCGTCACCGAGGCCGACGTTCCAACGGCGGCAGGTCACCCCGAACGAGGCGTGCCGGTCGGCGACCCGGAGGTGGGCGAAGCATGCCCATTCGAGGCCACCGGCGTAGGCGGCGCCGTTGATCGCGGCGATCACCGGTTTGTGGACATCGGTCCACCGGGTCGGACCGATGTTGCCCTCGGCCGGGATCGGGTGGTTGTCCAGCCCGTTCGCGATGTCGAAGAGCGGTTTCTCGGGTGGATCCTCCTGGTACATCGCCGCTACCGACTTGAGGTCGGCGCCGGAACAGAACGCGTCGGACCCGGAGCCGGTGATGACCAGCACCCTCGCCGATTCGTCGTCCCGGAACCGGGCGATCGCTTCGAACAGGCCACGTGATTCTACCGGTCCGATCGCGTTCATCCGCTCCGGGCGGTCGATCGTCAGCAGCTGGACGCCGGACGCACCGTCGTCCTCGAGCCGGATGGTGTCGGGCAGGTCCGCCGCGCTCACTCGGCCGGAACGGGAGGGATTGCCGGAGTGGTGGTCCCGGTTACGCCTTCCGGGATCTCGGTCGTCACGCCGGTGTCCGGGATGGTGTCCGTCGCCGGGGGTACTACTCCGCCGGTAGTGGCCCCGGTGGCCGCTTCGATGGCCTCGATCCGGGTTTCGAGCGCGTTGATGCGGTCACTGTCGCTGTTCTTGGTCACCGAGATGTAGATCGCCGCGGCACCGGCGCCGACCGCGAGGCAGGTAAGAACGAGAGCGATGATCGAGCGCTTCTTCAGGGATCGATCGAGTTCGTTCAGCCATCCGCGCTGGCCGTCCAGCCTGGTCGCCAGGTCGGCCGGCTGACGCGGCTGGGCGGGGGGCTG
>JBPPMI010000064.1:0-3870 GCA_051305975.1 Solirubrobacterales bacterium | reverse complement strand
TTGGCGATGTAGATGTAGTTGCCACTGGTCGCGATACCGCTGGGGCTTGCCTCCGTGGGTGACCACTGCTGGACGGGATCGATGAATCCCTTCTCGCCGGCTTTCCCTTCGACTTCGGGCCATCCGTAGTTGCCGCCCGCTTCGATGACGTTCAGTTCATCCCAAGTGTCCTGACCGAATTCGCTGGCGTACATCTTGCCTCCCGACCAGGCGATCCCCTGCGGATTCCGGTGCCCGTAGCTGTAGATGAACGAATCTTCGAACGGGTTGTCGGCCGGCACCTTGCCATCCGGAGTCATGCGGAGGATCTTTCCGCCGAGCGAGTCCCGGTCCTGGGAATTGGATTCGTCTCCGGCATCGCCGGCGGTCGCGTAGAGCATTCCGTCGGGCCCGAACGCGATCCGGCCGCCGTTGTGGATGCTCGATGCCGGAATTCCGCCGAGGATCGTTTCCGCCGCACCGAGTTCGAGCGAACCCGGCTGGCCTTCGATCTTCCGCCGTTCGATCCGGTTCTCTCCGCTCGCCGTGAAGTAGGTGTAGAGGTAGCCGTCACGCACGGTGATCCCGAGAAGACCGGCCTCCCCGAGCGGCGTCACGCCCTGAATATTCGCGACCTCCCGAGGCTCGCCCTGGTCGCCGAGTTCGAGGATGCGGGCCGAGTCCCGTTCGCTGACCAGCGGCGTCCCGACGTGAAAGGCAATCGACCAGGGTGCCTCCAGATTTCTGGCGACGACCCCTGACTTGGGAAGTTCGCCGGTTTCTTGCGGCGCAGGTGCTGACTCGACCTGTGGTTCGCCAGACGAATCGCCGTCCGATCCCGAGCACGAAGCCAGCATCGTCAATGCAGGAACAAGGGCTACGATCGCAATGAGGCGTCGTCCGAATGAAGTTTGCCGCTCGATGCCTCGATGGTACCCGGGAAGCCCTCTCCGGCAATCAGGTTCAGGCGATGCCATCCGGGTATTCCCCCGTATGTTCGTTTTCTTCTCAAACCGGCTGGGCTGTGTCGGTTCCCTCATCCTGTCGATCGTCCTGACGCTCCTGCTCCTCGCCGTGCTGGGACTCCTGGGCTGATGAAACTTTTTGTCGAGAACACGCCAGCGCCAGACGGCGCAGAGCACCTGCTCGAAGTCGGTGAGTTCCACTCATTCCGGGCCATGGCCCTGGCCTCGTACGTCCACATGAATGGTCCAGTGAAAGACGGTCCAGGTCCCTCCGACGCCGATCTGTCAAAGATGGCTGAGGCCATCGAACGTGTTACCGGCGGTGGCAGTCCCGTCTTCGGTGGCATCAGCGAAAACAACGAGCCGTTCTCCTTCTACGTGGATTTCGACAGCTGAATCGTTCCGCACCGTTTGTTTGAGAATTCGTCAGGTGGGAAATAAGCCGCTGCCAATGACTGCCGACAAATTGAACCCGGAAGCCAAGCTTCACGGAGATGTCGTCTCCCAGATCTCGGAAGGCCTGGTCCGGCTCCTTAAGGAGCAATACGGAAACGGCCCGTCTCAGACCCGGACGATCTACGACGACGACATGGTGCTGTGCGTCCTGCGGGGCAACTTCACGAAGGTCGAACAGACGCTCAGCGAGAGCGGTCGGACCGATGTGGTCGACCAGTTGCGGGCCGCATTCCAGCGGGCCATGGCTCCTGAGTTCAAGTCCGTGGTCGAAACCGCGACCGGCAGGAAGGTCATTGCTTTCATGAGCGGGTCGAGCATTGACCCGGACATGATGGGCGAAATGTTCGTCCTGGAGCCGCGGTCGAAGTAGCGATTTGCTGTCTGCTAAATTTTCACCAGAAGGGCAACCGCCGAAGCTCAGCAAGTCTGGGAAGCGTCGTCTGACTTTCGTTCATCTCACTAACGCGAACGAAAGACTTCATGACGGTAACGGCAGAAATAGAGATCTCCGGCGACAAGGTAAAAGCGGTAGCGGCCACGGCTGCCAGCCAGGTGCGGGGCGTGGAACGTCTGGACGATCGGTCCCGTTTGATCCTCCGTCTCCGGTTTAAGGACCTCACCAGGGCCGAGATTGCGGCCTTCGTCGGTTGCTCGCCCCGTCAGGTCTCACACGTAATCGAACGCAGCGTTTCGATGCTCCTCGAAGACACCCCAGCTGACTCGGCGGCCCAGGCATGTCTCCCGTAACGACAGCGGTACACAACCTCGCTCGCGCCGGTGGCCTCAGCCGGAGTGGCAGGACCTTCGAATCCCCTCCGACCCAAACGAAACCGGATGGACCGCCCCCGCGTCTGGCTTTCGGCGGCGAGGCCCTGTCCGGTCTGCAGGTTCTGCGTCTGATTGCGTCTTCTCCGCGCCTCCTCTCGGCTCCTCGTGGCGACGGCTCGATCGTCTTCGACCTGCCCGGGTGGCGAGCTCCGGAGATTTCGATGCTGCCGATTCGCAGGTATCTGCGCTGGCTGGGCTACGACGCGCGTACCTGGGGCCTTGGAACGAACCGCGGCTCGGTCGAGGACGACGTGGAAGAACTCACCCACCGGGTCGCTGACGCGGCCGATGACAGTGGACGGTCAGTTTCGCTGGTCGGATGGAGCCTGGGCGGAGTCGTCGCTCGTGAAGTGGCTCGACGAATTCCGCAATCCGTCGCCGGCGTCGTGACATTCGGGAGCCCGGTCGTGGGCGGCCCCTCTCATACTCATGTCGCGCGTTACTTCACCGAAGAAGAAAGCGAAAGGGCGGAACGCCTGATTGAAGAGCTCGATCGTGAAAGCCCTGTCGGAGTGCCCGTGACCGCGATCTATACGAAGCGGGACGGTGTAGTCAACTGGCGGGCGTGCATCGACCGGTCGACCCCCGGGGTCAGGCACGTTGAGGTGAACTCCAGCCATATGGGACTGGGGATCGACCCGGACGTCTGGCTCGCAACAGCAGAAGCGCTGCCGGAAGGAGGCTGACTCGTGCCAATGGATCAACTCCAACTCACTTCGAGCCGTGAACAGCTCCGGAGGTCGATCGCCCGGACCGAACAGACGCTGGCGGCAAGCAGGGATGGGTCCGTGACTCACGACGATTATCTGGCCTTCCAGAAAGTAAGGCTGGCGAGGGAACGCGCCGCGTGCGCGGCATTTCGCGCTGGCCTGCCGATCGACGAGATTGCTTCCGAGATGGCGGTTGAACCGATAGCGGTCTACCGGATCCTGCAGCGTTATGCGACCACCGAGGGACTCGGATCACCGTGATCGAGAGCCGAAACAAAAGCTTCCTGTTTCCGAGCGTTTCGTCGGAAAGAGCGAGGGCGGTTAGGTAGTCCTCCTGCGTCGGCTGACGGCAATTCGAAGCGGCGGACGATGAAGCACCAACCGCAACTGAAGGACGGGGCCCCGACGTGACTGCGGGGCCCCGCCTCTTTCTCGATCCGGTTGAGCATCCGGCACCTTAGTTCGGCGCGCGGGCACTGAGCCAGTCGACGATGTCCTGCGTCACGCGTTCCCGATCTTCCAGCGGCTCGTTGATGGTCTCGTGGACGAAGCCTTCGTAGACGATGATCTCCTTGTCCGCAGATCCTGCCCTCTCGGCGATTTCCTGGCTGCCCGCCGCGGGCACGATCGGATCGCCCGACCCGGCGACCACCAGCAGCGGAATGTGGAGTTCTCCCACCTGGTCCGGGAAGTCCGCCATCGCTTCCACCAGTTGGGAGACGGTTCTTGCGGGCTGTTTGCCTTTGTGGACGAGCGGATCGTTCATGTAGATGGCGAGTTCTTCGGGGTCCCTGGTTATGCCTTCGAACGGCAAGCTGTTGACGGGTAGCTTCGGGGCGATCCTGCCGGCCAGCTTCGCCAACCGGCGCTGAATCCCGGAGACACCCAGGCCCTCGAGCGATACCGCGGCGGACGAGAGGATCAGTCCCGCC
>JBPPMI010000063.1:0-2115 GCA_051305975.1 Solirubrobacterales bacterium | reverse complement strand
TCGCGAACGGCAGGAACCAGAACGGCACCATCGCCGGGAAGTTGAACGGGGCGATCGCGGCACATACACCGACCGGCTGGCGGATCGTCTCCGCATCGACGCCACGGGCGACGTCTTCGAGGATCCGGCCCTGCATCGTGGTCGGGATAGCGGTGGCTGCTTCGACCATCTCGATCATGCGGCCGACTTCGGCGGTCGCGTCCGGCAGGGTCTTGCCCATCTCGAGGACGACGGTACGCGCGATCTCGTCCTTCTTCGCTTCGAGTTTCTCGCGGAGTTCGAACAGCTTGCGGGCGCGGGCTATCGTGCTGACGCCACGCCAGGCCGGAAGGGCCGCGCGGGCGGCTTTCACTGCTTCGTCGAGGTGGGACGCGGTCGAGAAAGGAACCTCGCCGATGGTCTGGCCGGTCGCCGGGTTCAGGACGGGATGGAGTTCAGCCCCGGAGGCTTCGACCCAGCTGCCGTTGACGTAGTTCTTCAGGGTCTTCGTTGATACGTCGGTTGTCACGGTCAATCGGCTCGGCCTCCTGGTCTATGCGGACCCTTTCAGCGTACCGCCCACGACCAAGCGGAAAAATGGACAAAAAGAAAGCGGCACCGGCCTGCGGCTACCAAGTGTCACATTTCCCGGATCGAAGGCCTTCGGGCAGGACAGCGGCTAGATCTGCCCGCATGAGTTCAATCCAGGCGGGCGGCGGATAGGGTCTCCGGCCATGGAAGGTCGACCGCGCTGGCCCGCGGCAAACAAAGGCACCGGCATGTACGAGTCGTACTACCTCCGTGCCGCCCATCCGGACGAACCGGTCGCAATCTGGATCCGTTACACCGTCCAGAAGGCAAAAGGCAAAGCCCCGAAAGCCTCCCTCTGGTTCACCCTCTTCGACGCGTCGCTCGAAAAGCCACTCACAGAGAAGCTGACCGCTGACTCGGACCAGCTCTCCGAACTGAGGAACAGCTGGATCAAGATCTCCGACTCCGTGTTCGGCCTGGACCTGATCGAAGGTTCGAGCGGCGAAGCAAGCTGGTGCCTCCGCCTGAGGGAAGCGGCGCGGCCTCTCGAGCACCTCTCTCCCCCGTGGCTCTACAGGGCTCCGCTGCCGAAGACGAAACCGGAGAGCCCGGTGCCGTTCGCCCGGATCTCGGGTGAGGTCACGATCGGCGATCGCACTTACGTTCTCGACCGCTGGCCCGGCATGCTGGGCCACAACTGGGGTGCCGAGCACGCCTGGACCTGGGTCTGGCTGAGCGGCGCCGGATTCGACGAGGATCCCGACGCCTGGATCGACGTCGTCATGGGCCGCGTCAAGGTCGCCGGGAAGATCACGCCCTGGGTCGCCAACGGCGCGATCTCGCTCGACGGGAAACGGCACCGCCTCGGCGGCATGATGCGCCGGGGAGTCCACGCGGATCCGGAACCCGGACACGCCCGTTTCGTGCTTCCAGGGGAAGCCGGCGTCAAAGCCACCATCGAAACCACCGCGAGGAAAGAGATCACCGCGGCGTGGAACTACAGCGGTCCCGACGGCCACCTCCACGACGTACTCAACTGCTCGATGGCCGCACTCGAGGTCGGCTTCACCGACGGGTCGGGCACAACCAGCAGCCTCACCACGGACCACGGCGGCACCTACGAGCTCGGACTGCCGGACCGGCAGGACTGGCTCGAGGTCGAGCCGTATCCTGATCTCTGGTGACCCCAGACTCGTCCAGGATCGTAAGGATCTACCTCACCCTGATGCTCGGCAACACGCTTGCCGCTTCGTTCATCTGGGGTATCAACACGATCTTTCTGCTCGACGCCGGACTTTCGAACTTCGAGGCGTTCGCGGCCAACGCGTTCTTCACGGCAGGCATGGTCGTCTTCGAGATCCCGACCGGGGTCGTGGCCGACACGATCGGCCGCCGGGTCTCGTACCTCGCCGGGACCCTGACCCTGATGGCCACCACCCTCCTCTACGTCCTGCTCTGGCAGATGGAAGGCCCCTTCTGGGCCTGGGCCGTCGTCTCGGTCCTGCTCGGGCTCGGCTTCACCTTCTTCTCGGGTGCAGTCGAGGCCTGGCTCGTCGACGCACTCAACTCCACCGGTTTCACCGGCAACCTCGAAGCAGTTTTCGG
>JBPPMI010000062.1:0-2148 GCA_051305975.1 Solirubrobacterales bacterium | reverse complement strand
ATGTGTATAAGAGACAGGGGTCGGCAGGACCGTCGGTCCTTGAGGGCCGACGCGATGACCCTTCGAGTGCCTGGGTGGAAGAAGAGCTCTTCCGACAAGCTCCCGACTCACAAATGAGTCGTGAGTCATGAAGCAGTCTTCCGGTATTGACTACTGATTCTGGACCATCGTGAATCGTTTTCACGTCGAACCCCGATACTTGGTGCATGACCCCGATATCCGAGACCCCTGAACCGCCCCGCCCCCGGGCCGGTGGCGTCGATTCGCTCAGCGACCTGGCAACCCGGAAGTCACCTTCTCTCGAGACGGCGGTCGAGGCAGTCCGCGAGTTCCTCGGTTTCGACGTTTCGTACGTCACCGAAATGAAGAACGGCGAACAGCACTTTCGCCGGCTGACCGGCGACGGAGACTCGTTCGGAGTAGGCGAAGGAACCATCATGCCGGCGGAAGAGACCTACTGCGCGAAGGTACTCGACGAAAAGCTTCCAAACCTGATTCCCGTGATCGCTGATGAACCCGAGGCGGCAGCTCTTTCCGTCACTGAAGCCGCCGACGTCGGCGCCTTCGTGTCCGTTCCGCTCCACTTCTCCGACGGCGAGTTCTTCGGGACGCTGTGCGCAGCCAGTCACGAACGCCGGCCCGACATCGGCGGAAGGGACCTCCAGTTCCTTCAGGTGTTCGCCCGGCTCATCAGCGATCAGTTCGAGCGCGAACTTGCGGAAGAGCGAAGCCGAACGCTCGAAGTCGAGGGGGCGGCAGTCGAGGCGCTGGTTGCTGCAGTCGACGCCCGCGACTCGTACACCGCCGAGCATTCCCGGGACGTCGTCGATCTCGCCTCGAAAGTAGCCGTCCGGATGAAGCTCCACGGCGAAAATCTCGAGGATGTGAAACGTGTCGCGCTGCTCCATGACATCGGCAAGATCGCCACCCCGGATTCGATTCTGCAGAAGCCGGGCCCGCTTTCATCGGAGGAGTGGGAACTCATGCGCCGCCATCCCATCGAATCCGAAAAGCTGATCTTGCACTCCCCCGGTCTGGCCCGGTTGGCGCCGATGGTCCGGGGCGAGCATGAACGCTGGGACGGCAACGGATATCCCGACGGGCTCGCCGGAGAACAGATCCCTCTGGCCAGCCGGATCACTCTGACCTGCGACGCCTATAGCGCGATGATCACCGACCGGCCCTACCGCAAAGCCATGGACGAAGGGTCCGCCCGGAAAGAACTGGCTGCGAACGCCGGCACACAGTTCGATCCCGAGGTCGTGGACGCACTGCTCGCCGTGCTCGACGCCTAGCTCTTGACGTCGTCCCGGTAGTTGCCACGGAGCAAGTCCCGTGTCAGCTACTGCCGAAACGTTTGATATCGGCCCATAACGTCTATATACCCGGATGGACCGAAACTTCGGTCCCGGAACTCGCAAGACGGATCGAGGGGCATCATGATTTCGAGCGACAGCAACCAGACCCATGTCGTCATCGTCGGTGGTGGCGCCGCCGCCCTGGAAGCCAGATATGCGATTCGCGACTTGGGACAGGACCAGGTATCCGTCGACGTTCTCACCATGGACGGCGTGATCTCTGTCGACCGCGATCACCACCGCGTTCTGCTTCTCGACCGCACCGAACTCGACTACGACTTTCTCATAGCGGCCGTATCCCATCGCACGGGACGCCGCATCGTCGGTCTTCCCTTTGACGTCGACCAGAGCATCCCGGTCGATCATTTCGGCCTGATCGAGGGCTGCGAACGCGAGTATGCGGCCGGCGACGCCACCTCACCTCCCGAGAAGTTCCAGGGAACGAGCGCTGAACATGCCGATGTCGTCGCTGCCGCAATCGCAACCGAAGCCGAATGGGAAGCGGTCATGCCGGCACCCGCGGCCGATCCTCCGGTAGCCCACCGGCGCTCCCGGCAATTGCTGCGGGTCGCGGAGCAGGATCCCGCCCGGCTCAGCGGTCCCCGCTCGACCTGACTGCACGACGGGCCCACCCTGAGCGGGTCTGTACGGTTGGTCGATGAAGCCCGTCAACGCTTACGCCGCTCCATCGGCTAGCGAACCCCTCATCCCGACTACCATCGACCGGCGAGACCTCGGACCGAATGTCGTCCTGTTCGACATCAAGTTCGCTGGAATCTGCCATTCCGAC
>JBPPMI010000061.1:0-2778 GCA_051305975.1 Solirubrobacterales bacterium | reverse complement strand
TCGACGACCCCTCGATCCCGGCCGTCGGCCACGTCGCGATCGTCGCGCGGGATTTCGACCGGATCCTCGGCCGGCTCGCCGAAGGCGGCTTCGAAGGTGAAGAACGCGCCGCACACTGGGGCCACCGGAGGGTCAAGCTGACATGCCCGAGCGGTCACTTGGTGGAAATCATGGCGATGCCTCCCTCGAGGAGCGCGAAGTCAGCCTGAAGCAGAAAATCGCCTCGTCGCTCGGCGCGGTGCTCGCGCTGGCGGTGCTCACCGTCGCCGTCTTCACCCTCGGCCCCGACCTGTTCGGCTCCGGTAGCAGCAGCGGTTCGGAACGGGCCCCCGCCCAGCCCGATCCGGGCACTCCCGTGGTCCTCGTCATCCTCGACGAGTTCCCCACCGCTTCGATCATGAAGCCGGACCAGACCGTCGATGCCAATCGTTTCCCGAACCTCGCACGCTTCGCGGCCGGGTCCACCTGGTACCGCGACAACGCCGCTGCCGGCGACTTCACCGCCTGGGCCGTGCCGCCGATCCTCACCGGCAACCACACGAACGAGAACGTCCTGCCGACCAGCAAGGCCCAGCCGGACAACATCTTCAACCTACTCGGACCCGGCCGTCGGGTGCACGGCCGCGAGGAGCTCACGGAACTCTGCCCGAAGAAGTACTGCCCGGGCGGGCACCAGGGCGAGTTCCCGGAAGAAACGCAGGCGGACGACTTCATCAAGGCCAAGTTCAAGCTGCTCGACATCGGCGAGATCAAAGACTGGATCAGCACGATCCCGTCCGGCAGACGAACCCTTTCGGTAATCCACCTGCCTTTGCCGCACCAGCCACTGCTATACCTGCCGAATGGCCAGCGTTACCCCGGCGGGCCGCTCGGCTTCACGATCAACCCGGAAGTGAAGGACTGGGAGATTTCCGACGCCGGCATCAGCCTGGTGCACCAGCGCCACCTGATTCAGGCCGGGTACGCCGACCTGATGGTCGGGAAGATCATGGACAAGATCAAGAAGAACGGCGACTTCGACAAATCGCTGGTCATCGTGACGGCCGACCACGGTGTTTCCTATGACGCCCGGTACGACCGGCGTGACGTCAGCCAGGGGAGCATCGGCGCGACCCTCAATCCCCCGCTGATGATCAAGTACCCGCACCAGAAGACAGGGGAAGTCTCCGGGGCATCGACCCAGAACATCGACCTCGTTCCGACCATCGCCGGGGTTCTCGGGATCGAGAACCTCTACGAGACGGACGGCGTCCCGATCGACCAGATCCCGCCGGACCGCCAAATGGTCGCCGACAAGGACCTCGCCAAGCGGATCCACTTCACGGCGGAGGACATCCGGGAGCAACGGGCGGAACTGCTGCGCACGCAGACGAGTCGCTTCGGTAATCGTGGCCTTTTCAGGCTCGGACCGCAGTCAGGGCTGATCGGGGCGCGCCCCGGCCGCACCCCGGTCCTCGCCGGATCCACCGTTTCCATCGACTCCGCCCGGAAGATCAGGGACTACAAGCCCCGCGAGGGCTACGTGCCATCGCTGATCTCGGGCAGGCTGACCGGAGTCAAAGCCGACCAGGTGGTCGCGGTCGCCCTGAACGGTCGTATAACCGGTACGACCCGCACCTTCGAATACGAAGGCAGGATGCGCTTCGGCACCATGACGAAACCCACTGCGATCCGCCCCGGATCAAACCGGATAGCGGTCTACGCGGTGGGTCCGAAGGGCAGCCTGCTTCAGATACCGCGCGAGAGAACAAGGACCGGGTCCTGACGACTTGATCCGCTCTGCGGCGATCAAGGCGGCGAGACCCTGGCCAACCGGCCCGCCTGTTAGTTTCGGCGGGTGCGCTATCCAGTCGAGTCTTTCACCCCCGCCGAACAGCAACTCCTGGCGCCGCATTTCACCAACGTCGACCGGCCGGTCTTCGCTCTGACCAACCTCCCGGAGACCGTCAAAGGCGCGCTGTTCGCCCGTTATTCGCGTTATCCGGGGACCCTCCGCCGCCTCTACCTCGAAGAGTTCGCATCGGAGATGCCGGAAGGCGCCCGTCCGTTCGACGGTGACGAAGGAGAGCGTGCGGCCGACCTCTACGAACGCATCTTCGTCGGCTACGGAGACGACTCGATCGCGCAGGTCGGTGGTGCCCACGTCGCCTGCGAATGGGTCTCGAACATCCTGACCAAGGTGCTCCAGCGTGGCCGCCTTGCCGCTTATCTCGAACAGTCGACGCGTTACATCGCCTACGATCAGGAGATCCCCGGCGGGGGCTACCGCTACTTCCGGGACGACACCCTCGGTCCGAAGTTCAGCGAATCGATGGACCGGGTCTTCACGATCTATTCCGAAGCCCTGGACAAGACCGAAGCCTGGGCAGCGGACAAATGGCCGCGCGGTGACGACGAGCCGGAAGGAGCGTGGCGCCGCTCGATCAAGGCAAAGGCACTCGACCTACTCCGTGGACTCCTGCCGGCCGCCACCCTGAGCCACGTCGGAATCTTCGCCTCGGGACAGGCGTACGAGCAGCTGCTCTTCCGGTTGATGTCCTCGCCGCTCCCCGAAGCCCGCCAGTTCGGGGGCATGATCCTCGACGAGCTGAACCAGGTGATGCCGTCCTTCGTCTCGCGGGTGAGCCGTCCCGATCGCGGCGGTGAATGGATCTCGTTCCTCGAGGAGCGGCGCTCCTCTACCGAGCAGTGGGTCGACCGGCTCGGGCTCGGTGACCGGGAGTCCGAAGCGACCGGGCCCACCGTGGACCTGCTCCAGGTCCACGGGACCGAAGAAGA
>JBPPMI010000060.1:0-11699 GCA_051305975.1 Solirubrobacterales bacterium | reverse complement strand
CCCGATCCCGCCAGGGCGATGCGTTTGTCTTCGAGGTTCCTGGTGAAGTCGAAGGCTTTCTGCGGGCCGCCCTCCTGGAGGAACAGCGTCGAGCGGGTGTAGTGCTTCTCCGCGTAACCGACTTCCTCGCCGCGTCCCCAGACCACGGCCACCACCAGGATCGCGACGATCGACGTGACGATCACGCTCAGTGGCGCCTTCTTGTGGTCGTGGAGCCAGGTGAGACCCACGGGCGCCCAGACGATGGCGAGCGTCAGGAAGATAGTGCCGATGATCATGCCCGGGTACCAGCGCGGCGACGTGAGCACGGTGATCGCAAAGACGACCGTGAGGAAGATCAGGACCTTCTTGGCGCGGCCTTCGGGGGCACGCAGGGGCCTTGCGATCGGGAGAAGCGTCGCGGCCAGGAGCAGGCCCGGCAACAGGTATCGCGTGTTGGTGAAGAAGCCGCGCGGTTCGCCCTCCTGGCCGGCCGCGGTCAGCGGGGTCAGCAGGTAGACGAACGCGGTGACGAGGGCTGCGGCGGCCAGAACCCGGACCACCTTGTTGCTGGCCTTCAGCGCTAGGTAGACCGCCGCGGAGGCGAGCATGACGAGCAGCAGGGGCCACAGGATCCCGAAAGCGTCGTCCAGCCGGGGAAAGAACCAGTACCGGTAGATATCGAGGTCGGTTATGTAATGGAATACCGAGAACCGGGGCCGCGGATCGAGCGGCATCTGATCCGGCTGCGGCAGCTTCAGCGGCCCGCCGGACACGGCAGGCACCGGGTTGCCACCGGTGTAGACCATCGCCCGCACGTACCAGTAGCCGCCGACCACGAGAATCGAACCACCGAGGTAGAGGGCGGTGATCATGCGGCGCCCCCGGCCGCTCACGAGGATCATGCCGATCAGGATCACGCCGACCGGCGCCAGCATCGAGACCTTGATCGAGATCGCGATTCCCGCGGCGATGCCGGCGAGGATCAGCGGGCCCCGGTCGAGCAGCGGGGCGTCCGGATCGGGTTCGTCCTCGACCGCGCCGGTCTTCGGCGCCCGCCTCTGGTGTCCGTTGATCAGGAACGCGGCAAACGCGATCAGGAAAGCGAAACAGACGATGTCGTTCCGGCCCTCACCGGGCTGGGTCTCGATCATCACCCCGGAAGCAAGGAAGATCGCACCGCCGACCAGGGTCGCGGGGCCGACGCCATAGGGGCGGCCGACGCACCAGCAGGCGAGCAGGGCGATCCCGATCGAGAACATGTTGAAGAGGGGCGACAGCCAGTCGCTCTCGAAGAGGCCGATCAGGGCGCCGTGCATCAACTCCGAGCTCTGGGGGTAGAACCAGACTGCCAGTCGCAGCGGGTCCGTGTAATGGAGCGGGTTGATCGACCCTTCCTGGACGAATCGGGCGGAAGCCGGCATGTGGTACCAGGTGGTGTCCCCGCCGAACATGCCCTGATCGAGGCTGAGCTGCGACGGGAAGGTCCATTCCGCGACAACCCAGGAAGCTACCCCGAGGGCCACGAGGATCGCCCAGGTCGGCACCTTCGGCGCGGAGACCGGGTCGACGTCAGATGGCGCGAAGTGCCGGCCGAGCGCGGCAGCGATCAGGGGAACGACGATGCAGCCGATGGTGATCCCGGCGAACGTGAGCAGCGAGAGGGTTCCGAGGATCTGGAGAGCGATGATCAGAAGTGCGACGGCGATCGTCAGGTCCGCGAGGTGCGCGAGGGCGCCCGTGAACTCGGGGACTATCCAGCGGCGCAGCCAGTATCCGCCCAGCCAGAGGGAAAGGACGATCGCCAGCATGGCGGCGGTCCCGACCAGATAGGAAGAGAGGGCCGGGGTCAAGCCCGGCCTTTGAACTCAGCAGACACCGGCGGCATCCTAATTGAGTAGGACCGCCAAACGGCCGTTGCCATAACCCCGGCAAGCGCCGGACCAGCGAGACGCGCACTTTCGCTGGAACGTTTCAGGACTAGACTGCACCCATGGCTGTGAGAGTGGATGAGAGTGAGATCGGACTGACCTGGGTTCAGGATGAACCGATGGCGAGGGCTTCCCATGCGCTCGAATCCGGCGGGAAGGTCTGGATCATCGACCCGGTCGACAACCCCGAGGTGATGGAACGGGTTGCGGCGCTCGGCACGCCGGTAGCGGTCTTCCAGTTGCTCGATCGCCACAACCGGGACTGCGAGAAGGTCGCCAAGCGCCTCGGCATCAAGCTTGTGGTGCTGCCCGACGAATTGCGGGACACCCCTTTCCAGTCGATCGACGTGATCAACAACCGGTTATGGAAAGAGAAAGCACTCTGGTGGCAGGCCGAGCAGGCGCTGGTCGTCTCCGAAGCGGTCGGCACCGGCAAACTTTTCAATCCCTCGGATGCCGGGGCGGGAATTCACATAATGCTCCGGGCGAATCCGCCGCGGAAGCAACTCGGCACCTACGTCCCCCGGCACCTGCTGGTCGGACACGGAATGCCGATCCACGGCCCGAAGGCCACCAAGGCACTCCAGGAAGCGATGGACCGCTCCCGCCGGGACCTGCCGATGGCGATGCTCAAGGCGCCGGGGGCGCTGAGAGGCTGAGTACTCCGTTGGTTTCCGTTCGCCGTGGTTCGGGGGTCGTAGTTTTCATCGTCTTGTTCTTGCTGGGGATCGCATTCACACCCGGATTGGCGGTCGTCCAACCGGTGAACTCCGGTGCGGCGGGACACCCGGAGATGAAACCGTTCGCGAGTATGCGGCCCGCGGCCAGCGGCAACTTTGCCCGTCGAATCACGATTCATGGCGGACGCAAGCTGTTTCTCCGATGCCAAGGCCGGGGCAGACCCACGGTCGTCCTCGAATCCGGGCTCGGCAATGCGGCCGATGTCTGGGGCGCACGCTTCCTTGCCGTCTCATCCGGATCGGCGATCGACTCTTCGAGGGCAGTCTTTCCAGCCGTCTCGCGATTGACTCGCGTGTGCGCTTACGACCGTCCCGGAACCGCCCGACTGGCCCCGCGGATGGAAAAGTTCGAGCCGAGTCGAAGTGACCCGGTCGCGATGCCCCGGACTGCGCTCGATGCCAGTCGCGATCTTCAAGCGCTTCTCCAGCGGGCCCGAGGAATTCCCCGCGCCGGCATCAGCGGGAAGGTGGTGCTCGCCGGACATTCGGTGGGTGGGCTTACCCAGCGCCTCTTCGCGACTCTCCACCCCCGGCAGTTGGCGGGTCTCGTGCTTATCGATGCGACGCCGACCACCTATGCCGCGACGCTGGACAAGCTCCTGAAAGAGAACCTGCTGACGCGGGATCAGTTCGACGAAGTCTCGGATCAGGTTCCTCCACCCGGACTCGAGTCCTACTCCGATTACGAACGAATCAAGATCGATGCCAGCGGAGCCCAGTTGATTCAGGCCCAGGCGGACTTCCCGCTCCGCCGAATACCCCTCACCTTCCTGTCATTGCCGGCGCTGACGCTCCCACCCGACTGGAAAAGCGAAGCAGTGGAGGCGATGCGACGGATGTACGAAAAAGCGCAGGAGAATCTTGGCAACCTCGTGCCAGGAAGCCGACACGTCATCGCCCGGGAAAGCGGGCATTACATCCAGCTCGACCAGCCGAGTCTGGTGGTCGATGCGATTCGCCGGATCGTCGCACGAGCGCGTCGCTGACGCCCTAGAGCGAGCTCAGAGGGACGCCGATGATGTCGAGCCTGCGGGTGAGACCTCCGAGGGCGAACTTGAGGATCTCGTCACCGCTGACGCCCAGGGCGTCCAGGTCGGGAGCTCCGGGTTCGTCCGAAGGAGCCAGGGATTCCGCCACCGATGGCAATAGCGTTCTGAGCATCTCTCGAATGGCTTCGGGTGCCACGTCGGGATCGGTCCTCACGGTTTCCCGCAGGAACCAGATGCCGTAGCCGATATGCCTGGTTTCGTCGTGGTGGACCTCCGAGTACCCATTGACGAATCCCGGGAGCAGCTCCTGGTTCTTCAGGTAGTCAGTGACGAAACGGAACGTTGTCAGTCCGAGGGTGCTTTCGAGAATCAGGTGGTAGAGCGTCACGAACCTCACCTTGGACGCGAGGTCCTCGGGATTCGCGACCAGCTGCTGGTGGGCCTCGACGAGTTCCACGTCGAAGATCTGCCTGAAGGCCGGCGAAACGTGCTCCCTGGCCCGCGCCACGTGGCCGGCGACCTTTGACGGGTCGTTGATCACCTCGTCCTGGAACCGCGCGTAGAACTGCATGTGCCGCGCTTCGTCCACCTGCTGCGTCGCCAGAAAGCTGGCCTCTTCTTCGGAGCCATGCGCCCCGACGAGGCCGGAGAACTTCGTCGCGATTCTCTCCTCGGCCACCATCAGGGACGCCAGGACCCAGTGGATGAGACTGCGACCGTTCTCCTCCATCTCCGCCCATTGCGCCTGGTCCCGGGCCAGATCGACCGTGAACGGGTTCCACTGCGACTCCTCCCACTTCCGGTAGAGGGTCTGCGGATCGTTCAGCTGGATCTCTTCGGCACTCACGCCGGAAGGCTTGCCCGGATGATCGCGGAGGCGGCCTGATCGTGGACCCGGTGGGTTTCCTTGATTTCGATGTCCTCGAATCCCGCTTCGGCGAGGCTCGACTCGAACTCGTCCCGGGTCAGGGCACCGGCGATGCAGCCCGTCCATTCCTTCATGTCGGCGCGGGTTTCTTCACTCATGTCCGGGTCGGCGACCACGTCCGAGACGGCGAAGGTCCCGCCTGGCCTCAGGACCCGTGCGGCTTCGGCGAGAACCTTCGGCTTGTCGCCCGAGAGGTTGATCACGCAGTTCGAGATCACGACGTCGACCGAGTCGTCCGGCAGCGGGATGGCCTCGATCTCGCCCCGGAGGAACTCGACGTTCTCGACGCCCGCTTCACGCTGATTGTTCCGGGCCAGTTCGAGCATCTCGTCGGTCATGTCCAGCCCGTACGCCTTGCCTGACGGTCCGACCCGGCGCGCCGAGAGCAGGACGTCGATGCCTCCGCCGGAACCCAGATCGAGAACCGTCTGACCTTCCTTCAGGTCGGCGACGGCGGTGGGGTTCCCGCAGCCAAGCGATGCGAGCCGGGCAGCCTCGGGGAGTTCGCTCCGGTCTTCGTCCTCGTAGAGGTTCGATCCGAAGACCGCCCCCTGCTCCTCGGTGATCACGGTGTCGTTGCCGCAACACGATGCGTCCCTTGAGGTCGCACCCACCGCGGCGGCGGCGTACCGCTCCCGCACGACTTCTTTTAGTTCCCGCTCGTCAGTTCGTTCTATTTCAGCCATGCGCTCAGTTCCTCGAGTTCTTCGGGGTTTACGTAGTAGTAGGCCCACAGGCCCTTGCGCTCCGAATCGACGATGCCGGCGTCGCGCAGCTTCTTCAGGTGGTGTGACAGGGTCGACTGGCTCACGTCGAAGAGCGGGACGAGTTCGCACACACAGACCTTGCCCGCGTGCTTTCGGAGGACATCGACCAGGGTCAGCCGGATCGGGTCCCCGAGCGCCTTCGCGATTCTGGCCATACGTTCGGCTTCGGTCCGGTCGACGTCGGGATAGACAACCGGTTCGCAACAGGGCTGGCCGTTCGGGCTCTTCTGTTTCGGGGTGAGGGTCAGTTCGGAGCTCATCGAAATCCATCGAATCAGTTCAATCGACGTTTGTCAATTGATACGGTGATCTTCGATTGAAGCAGGTCAACGTCCAAGACTGAAACGAGGTTCGAAAAGGATGAGCGTCAGGATCGGCATCAACGGCTTCGGGAGGATGGGACGCCTCGCGTTGCGGGCCGGCTGGGACGACCCGGATCTGGAGTTCGTGAGGGTGAACGAGCCGAACGCCGATCCCGGGACGTCAGCCCACCTACTGACTTTCGATTCGGTCCACGGGCGCTGGCATCAGGAGATCTCCGCAGGCGATGACGACCTGTCGATCGGAGGCCGTCCGATCGCGTATTCGTCGGTCGACGAACCGGGAAAACTCGACTGGCCGGACGGCGATCTGGACATCGTCATCGAGAGTTCCGGGAGGTTCAGGACCGCTGGATCTCTCGCTCCGTTCTTCGACCTCGGCGTGAAGAAGGTCATCGTCGCCGCACCGATCAAGTCAGGTGCCCTGAACGTCGTCCTCGGTGTCAACGACCACCTTTACGACCCGGAAGAGCACCACCTCCTGACCGCAGCGTCCTGCACGACCAACTGTTTGGCTCCGGTCGTCAAGGTCATCCATGAAGGCATCGGCATCCGGCACGGTGCGACCACCACGCTCCATGACATGACGAACACCCAGACGATCGTCGACGCGCCGCACAAGGACCTGCGCCGCGCCCGGGCGGCGAGCCTCTCCCTCATCCCCACCTCGACCGGGTCGGCCACCGCGATCGGCATGATCTTCCCCGAACTCGAAGGCCGCCTCGATGGTCTCGCGGTGAGGGTGCCGATGCTCAATGCCTCACTCACCGACTGCGTCTTCGAAGTCGAGCGCGAGACGAGCGTCGACGAGGTCAACCAGATGCTGAAGCAGGCCTCGGAAGGCAGCCTCCGGGGAATTCTCGGATTCGAAGAGCGGCCGCTGGTCTCGATCGACTTCAAGGACGATCCGCGTTCGGGCATCGTCGACGCGCCCTCGACGATGGTCACCGACGGAACCCAGGTCAAGGTCCTCGCCTGGTACGACAACGAGTGGGGCTACGCGAACCGGCTCGCCGAACTGTGCTCTCTCGTCGGGAAAGCGATCCCCTGAATCCGGAAACGAACAGATGACCGAAGCGACCAGACAGGGCGACATGCGGAACTACGTCCTGGTCACGGGCGCCTACTGGGCCGACACGGTCGCCGATGGGGCGAGCCGGATGCTGGTCCTCTTCTACTTCTACAGCCTCGGATACAGCGCGTTCGAAGTAGCTTCGTTGTTCCTGTTCTACGAATTGTTCGGCATCCTCACCAATCTCTTCGGAGGCTGGATCGCCGCTCGCCTCGGCCTGAAGTTCACGCTTTTCTCCGGGCTCGGCATCCAGATCCTGGCACTCGGATTGCTGGGATTCGCGCCTGAGGCATGGCTCGTCGTCCCGTACGTGATGGTCTCGCAGGCCCTTTCGGGGATCGCCAAGGACCTGACCAAGATGAGCTCGAAGAGCGCGGTCAAGCTGGTCGTGCCCGAGGACTCGGAATCATCGCTCTTCAAATGGGTCGCGGTCCTCACCGGTTCGAAGAACGCCCTGAAGGGCGTCGGGTTCTTCGTCGGTGGCCTGCTGCTGACGGTGGTCGGATTCCAGACCGGGATGCTGATCCTGGTGGCGATGATCGCGGTGACGCTCGCGACGACCGCGCTTCTGATGCATGGCGGACTCGGCAAGACCGATGGCAAGGCGAAGTTCCGGCACATGTTCGCCAACAACCGCTCGATCAACGTGCTCGCCGCCGCGAGGGTGTTTCTTTTCGCCTCCCGTGATGTCTGGTTCGTCGTCGGACTGCCGGTCTATCTCCGGACAGTCCTCGACTGGAGTTTCTGGGAAGTCGGCACCTTTCTCGCGATCTGGGTGATCGGCTACGGCTTCATCCAGGCGTCAGCACCGACCTTCCTGAACCGTCGCGCCAAGGAACGAGGCAAGCTGCCCGACGGCAGAAGCGCAACCTGGCTGGCCTTCGTGCTCGCCGCATTTCCCGCAGCGATCGCTCTTGCCCTGACCGCCAATTTCGACCCGACCACGGTGCTGGTAGTCGGCCTCATCGCCTTCGGTGTGATTTTCGCGCTGAACTCCGCGGTCCATTCCTACCTCGTGCTCTCCTATGCAGAGAACGACAAGGTCGCGATGAACGTCGGCTTCTATTACATGGCCAACGCCGGCGGCCGGTTACTCGGAACGATCCTCTCCGGAGCGCTCTACCAGTGGCAAGGATTGACCGCATGCCTGTGGTCTTCCGTGGCTTTCGTTCTCGCCGCCGCGGCACTTTCGCTGATGCTCCCCGGCGGCCATCCTTCGACCCGGAATCTGACAGGCGCCGGCCCCTGATCAGCCGGACAGTGGCAGCGAGATCACGAACCTGGACCCGCCGAGGGTCGAAGCCTCACACCTGACGGTGCCGCCATGGGATTCCGCAACCGCCTTGACGATCGCAAGCCCGAGACCCGAGCCCGCCGATGATCTCGAGCTCTCGAGCCTCGAGAATCTGTTGAAGACGACGTCACGCATCTCTGCCGGCACCCCCGGGCCATCATCCTCCACCGAGATCAGGATCTGACCGGCGGATTCTTTCGCCGAGATTCGAACTCGTCCATCCGGTTCGGTGTGCTGAACCGCGTTTCCGACCAGGTTGGACACCGCGCGGGCCAGTTGTTCCCGGTCGGCACGAACCTCGGCTCCGCCCGGCGCCGACAGTTCGAACCGTCGGTCGGATCCGTCCTCGAAACTTTCGATCTCGGAAGAGAGGATGGACTCGAGGCTTACCCTCTCCATCTTCCCGGAATGCCGGGATTCCGCTTTCGCCAAAGTCAGAAGGTCAGCCACGAGTCGATCCATGCGAGCTACCGCGTTCCTGACGAGGTCAGTGACCCTCTCGATATCGTCGCGGGAAGGGTCCGGCGTCCGGCTCAGGACTTCGAGCTGGCCCTTGATGATCGTCAGAGGGGTTCTCAGGTCGTGGGACGCGTCGGCGACGAATGCCCGTTGGCCTTCGAAAGCACCTTCCACGCGATCGAGCATTCCGTTGAACGACTCGGCCAGGAGGCGCACCTCGTCGTTCCGGGTCTCACCGATCGGCATCCTCTCGGAGAGGTCTCCGCCATCGACCCCTTCGGCGACCTCCGCCATGCGCCTCATCGGGCGGGTTGCACTGTTCGCCAGCAACCAGCCCGCCGCGGCAGCCAGCAGGAGGCTGATGATGCCGACCGCAACCAGGGTCTTGCCCAGTCCCTCCAGCGCTTCGTCCACCGGTGCGAAAGGTTCGCCGACCCGGATCGTCGCGACCGTTCCGCCGTCAAGGGGCACGGACCGTGTCAGGAACCGCACCTCGCCGACGTCGTCGACGTCCACCGACGAGAAGCCCTCCGGCGCCTCGGAGATGATGCCCCCTCCCTGCTCTTCCTCATGTTCGGCTTCATGTTCTTTTTCGTGGTTCAGGAGCTCGGGCTGATTCGTGACCGGCTCCTCACCCGGCACGCTGATCAGGATCACGCGGGAGTTGGCCTCGAGCGTCTGGTTGCCGACCAGGGCCCGTGCGGCGTCCGTCACTTCTGGCGGGGTTCCGTTCCCGGAGAGACCGGCCCGAAGGGTCTCGACCTCCCGTTCCAGCTCATTCTCAGTCCGGTCACGGAGCTCCGAGCCGGTTCCCTTGTAGACCGCGAGATAGGTCACCCCGAGGGCGACCAGGAGGATCAGCGAGATCGAGATGGCCAGGCGGCCCCTCAGACCGGGCCCCTTCATTCCGACTCCCTCAACCGGTACCCGACGGAGCGGATCGTCTCGATCGGTTCCGGCAGGTCGTCGAATGCCAGTTTCTTGCGCAGATAGGCGATGTACACCCCGACGATGTTCGTTCCGGGGTCGTAGTCGTACCCCCAGACGCCGTTCAGTAGCTGCTCCCGGGACAGAACCTGGCCGGGATGCCTCATCAGGAAGGCGAGCAGATCGAACTCCTTGGCCGAGAGGGAGACTTCCCGATCCGCCCGGGTCACCCGGCGCTTCAGAAGGTCGAGGTGGATGTCGCTGGCAGCGAGCTCCGACGGGGTTTCCTGACCGGGCTGCCTCAGGTGCGCCCGGACCCTGGCTACGAGTTCCTCGAAAGCGAACGGCTTGGTCACGTAGTCAGTCGCTCCGCTGTCCAGGCCACGTACCCTGTCTTCGATCTCGGATCTGGCGGTCAACACGATCACCGGGGTCGCCCGGTCACCCTTCCGGAACGACCCGAGGATCTCCAGGCCGCTTCTACCCGGAAGCATCCAGTCGAGGATCAGGAGGTCGAACCGCCCGGTCAAGGCCAGGGCCTCACCCTCGATTCCGTCGCCAACGCAGGTGACCGCGTAGCCCTCCGATTCGAGTCCGCGTCCGATGAAATCGGCGATCGCGTGCTCGTCTTCCACCACCAGGATCCTCATCGCGTTCGATGCTAGTCGCTTCCCTGCGGCAAATCGGCTTCGTAAGAGAACTCTCACGAAGCTCTTACGGTTCTCTCGGGCATGAGGGTCAACCTGATCCCATGAACGAAGGCCTCCCCCCCAAAGAGATCGCCCGGATCAAACGCGAGCATCGCGAATCGATGGTCAGCCACCTCCGGAAGCTGGTCGCAACCCTCACCGTGATGCTGCTGGTGCTGTTCAGTGGCGTCATCCTGGCCCGGACCCTTGGCGACCAGAACCCTTCAGCGCTGGCCGCGACGACCGGCCTCAGTCAGCCTGTCGATTCCGGCTCCGATGACGATGACGAAGAATCCGAAGATGACGACGACTCGGGCATCCTGTCCGACGTCGCCCGGGGAATCACTTCGGCAGTCACTTCGACGGACACTTCGGCACCCCCCGCACCCGACCCGGTCACCACGAGCCAGTCATGAGGGCCCGGGAATGCACGAGGAGCATCAAGGCCTTCGGTGGCACGGTCACGATCCGCACGAGCGCAGAGGCCTCCGAAGCGGCGATCGACCTGGCAGAGGCGGACATCCGCCTCGTCCACGACACTCTGACCAGGTTCGAGGAGCAAAGCGAACTCTGTCGGCTGAACGCTGACCCACGGGAGACGGTCCCGGTCAGCCCGGTGTTGCTCCGGTTCGCCGAAGCCGTCCGGACGGCCGGCGAGATGAGCGACGGACTGGTCGATGCGACCTGTCTCGGAGCAGTGGAGCGTTCCGGGTACACCGAGTCGCTGGGAAGCGACCGGGAAGCGGGAGCGCCGGTCGGCATCGTGGTCCGTCCCGCCACGCCGGTGACCCTGTCGCCCTCCGCCGGCACCTGGCGGGGTGTTCAGGTCGACGTATCCGCTTCGACGGTCGCCAGGCCCCCAGGACTCCGCCTCGACGCCGGAGGACTCGGCAAAGGCATGGCTGCCGACATGGCGGCGGCGAAGCTCGACCATCTCGACAGCTACGCCGTCGAGTGCCTGGGTGAGATCCGCTTCGGCGGGAACTTCGTCGGTCAGCGTTTCATCCAGGTCTCCTCGCCGGACCCGGAGGCCGGGCCCGTCGCGTCGACCAGCCTCCAGGGCGGCGCGGTCGCGACGAGCGGTGTCACAAAACGGTCATGGGTCGGACCTGACGGCATGGGCTCGCACCACCTGATCGATCCGCGCACCGGCACGCCGGCCGACTCGGGCGTGATCCAGGCGACCGCCCTGGCGCCGACCGGCCTCGAGGCCGAGATCCTGGCCAAGTCGGCGCTCATCGCCGGACCCGGACACACGATGGACAAGCTCCCCCACGGTGGCGTGATCGTCTTCGACGATTTACGGGTCAGGGCTTCGGACGGATTCGACGTGACCGGGAGGCGAACGTGAACAGCATTCACATCTTCTGGATCCTCAGCCGGGCCGCGGGTATCTCCGCGATCGTGATGGCCAGCTTCTCGGTGTTCGCCGGCCTTCTCGCCGGCCGGGGACGGCCGATCAGGATCAAACGGTTCGGTGAGATGAAGCCGCTCCATGAGGCTCTCGCCCTCGCGACGATGCTGCTGGTCGTGACCCACGGCCTGTTGCTGCTTGCGGACTCCTGGCTGCAGCCGGGTCTCGCCGGCATCGCCATCCCGTTCCA
>JBPPMI010000059.1:0-25802 GCA_051305975.1 Solirubrobacterales bacterium | reverse complement strand
AGGCCCGTCATCCAGACGTCACCGAGCACGCCGCCGCTGCCGAGGACGAGGAGGTCGGGGGTCAGTGGTTTCGGATCCATCGTCCGTTATTTACGGCTGTGCCGGCTGATCGGTTCAATCCGGCCGGCGTCAGGCACTGGTCAGTCCGCGGAGCACGGAGACGCCCGAATGCCCGGGATCCCCGTTGTCGGGCTGGACCGACACGTCGAAGTACTGGTAGTCGTCCGGATCGACCGGCAGGGGGACCTCGATCCGGGAATGCCCGTCGGGCTCCACGCGGAACGACCCGAGAGCGACGAGTTCTCCTTCCTCTCCGAGGAGCCAGAGTTCGTAGAACTCGGAGTCGCCGGTCGGCCGCAGTCCGCTCACGTCGACCGTGGCGGCGTCACCTTCAGAGCTGACCAGGTCGATCTTTCCGGAGGCACCGGCCGGTGCCTCGCCGAACGAATCCAGGGCGAGCGTCCGCTGGGGTGCCGGTTCGGACGGCCCGGAATCATCGAGCTGGAAACCGATCAGCACACCGACGGCAAGGATGGCTGCCGACGCGGCCAGGCCGGCGCCGGCCCGCAACCAGCGGAAACCGCGGCGGGGGGAAGACGCTGCCGGCGTCCGGACGGCTTCCGGAGCCGTGCCGGGCATGACCAGCGGCGGGGGCTCGGCCGGCTCCCACGCTTCGTCGGGCAGCCCTTCGAGCTTTCCGACCACCGGCCGTAGCTGCTCCACGAGCGCCGTCAGTTCCGGGTTCGCCAGGAGGTCGCGCTCGAAGGCTGCGGCTTCGGACTCACCGAGCTCGCCGAGCAGGTAGGTGACCGCCCTCTGTCTGGTCTCGTCGGTCATGCCTCCGCCTCCATCATCCTGCGCAAGCGTTCGAGTGCGCTCACCATCCGTGCTTTGACGGTACCCAGGGGAATTCCGGTTTTCGTGGCAATTTCCGTTTGGCTCAGCTCCCCCTGAAAACGGTACCGGAGCAGGGCCGCCTCCTCTTCGGGCAGCCGCGCGAGGATCTGGCTGAACTGCCAGGTTTCCACCACCTCGTCGATGCCGTCGCCCCGCGGGGGCTCCGAGTCGATCAGGCGGGCCGTCCTTTCCGGATCCCTCGGCTCGGGCACCTTCTTCCGGGCTTGGTCGATCGCTCGGCTGCGGGCGATGGTCATGATCCAGGTGAGGAGGCTGCCACGGTCGGGATCGAAACGTGCCGCCTTCTCCCAGACTTCGAGGAAGATCTGCTGCTGAACGTCTTCGGCAGCGGCCCGGTCCCCCATGAACCTGACGAGGTAGCCGAAAACCGGCCTCGAGTAGAGGCGGTAGACGTCCCGCAACGCCTCCGGGTCCCCCTCCACGAGGCGCTCACGGAGAATCGTTTCTTCGCTGGCGGCATCGGCTTCCACGGGTGCGGGACAGTCAATCATGGCCGGTCCGGCGCTGGCGGCGACGGCGGGTGGCGGAGTCACTCCGAAAGTGTCCGCCACCCCCGCCATTGCCTACTGCTTCGGGACCAGAACGGTGTCGACCACGTGGACGACCCCGTTCGATGCTTCGATGTCTGCCTGGGTGACGGTCGCGTCGTTCACCTTCACGTCGCTGCCGTCCACCGACACTTCCACGGTGCCACCCTGGACGGTCTCGGGCTTCTGACCGTCCTTCAGGTCGCTGGACATCACCGCACCGGGTACCACGTGGTAGGTGAGGATATCGGCGAGCTCCGCCTTGTTGGCCGGCTTGAGGAGGCGCTTCAGTTCCGCCGGGGGCAGTGCCTCGAACGCCTCGTTCGTCGGCGCGAACACCGTGAACGGGCCTTCGCCCTGGAGCGTCTCGGTCAGGTCCGCAGCCACGACTGCCTCGGTCAGGGTCGAGAGGTCCGGGTTGTCCATCGCCAGGTCGACGATGGTGCCCGGGGCTTCCGCTTCCATCCCGGTGTCGGTCGTGTTCTCCATCGCGGTCGACGCCGAGTCGCCAGTGTCATCATCGTCCCCGCCACAGGCCGAGACGCCGAAGGCCAGCACCGGGACGCAGAGCATCAGTAACAGCAGTCGCTTTGTCATCGTTGCCTTTCTGTTCTTCTCCACGGAGCCCTCAACGGGCGACGGCGTTGACCGTCGCCTTGCCGAGGACCAGTCCTTCTTCGAACGCGGTCACACCGAAGGCGGCGTTCAGCGCGTCGGCGGCCGCGACCGTGAGCTTCGCTGTCACGTTGCCGAGGGTGATCCGCCTGCCGGCGACCTTCGCCTCCAGCCCGGAGAGGTCGAGCGTGAGGATCGAGACCCTCGAACCGCCGACCAGAGCCGTCAGGTCTGGCTGGCCGTCCACGTTGATCGTGAAGTCGGACAGCTCGACAACGGTCGATCCGGCCGTGAGCGAGATCCCGCCGCTGTGCCTGACCACACCGGCGAAGGTGCTGGTGTTCGCCCGGCCACCGGTGATCGGGAACGACAGTTCGCCCGACGGCAGGGCAGTCGCCTCACCGATCGGAGCAGCCGACACACCGAGGCCCGTCAGGGCCTGGGCCGTTCCCGGATCGAAGGCCAGGTCAGTACTGCCGCTATCCGCGAGAGCCACCGTCGCCGGTGTTGCGTTCACGATCACATGCCCGATCCTGAGGCCCTTCCTGAACAGCTTCACACCGAAGGTCGCGTTCAGCGCCTTCGCCGCAGTACCGGTGAGTGAAGCGCCGACCTTGCTGACCCGTAGACCGAGGCCGGTCCGCTTGACCTGGGCCTTCGAGAGGTTCAGCTTCAGCAGGTTCACCCGGGTGCCGCCGACCTCGGCGGTGAGCACGTTGCCCTTGCCCGTCTTCACGACGAACTTCTTCGCGACCAGCCGCTTGCCACCGGCAGCGAACTTCAGGCCGCCGGAATGACGGAGCGTTCCCGCGGCAGTCTTCAGGTTGAGGTCGCCGCCCGTGATCGGAAAGACCACGCCGCCACCCTTCACCTTGGCCGGCTTGACCGGGGCAAGGCTGACACCGTTCTGCTTCAGCACCTTGGCGACCGGCTTGTCCACCTTCAGCTTGGTCGTACCGCCACTGATCTTCTCGGCCTGGGCGCCGCCGGCACCGAATCCGAGCACCACCAGTGCGAGAGCAGCTGACAAGGCCAGGGCCGTCCAAAACCGTCCGGCCGTCCGGTTCGTTTTCCACGTTACGGTCGAATTCACCGTTTCCTCCTGAGTAGGGGTTGTCATCTACCAGGGGGTACGCGGCGGGGACCTCTATCGGTTGACGGTTTCTAGCCGGAGGTTTCCGGGGCTGCGTGGCGGGATCTGCCGAGGCGGCCGCCCACGAAGAACAGGGTGACCGTGAAACCGAGGATCGCGAGCGCGGCATCGAAACGGAAGGCCGCATGGAGCCCGCTGATCAGACCGGATTCCGAAGCGAACACCGTGGTGGTAAGGGCCAGGCCGACCGATCCGCCGGCGATCTGGAACATGTAGATGATCCCTCCCGCCAGGCTGCTCCGGGATTCGTCGACCGACGTCACCGCGATGGTCGTGGCCGCCGAATAGAAGAGACCGACGCCGATGCCGAGGACGATCATTCCCGGGGTCACGGCGACGATCGCCCCGCCATCGCTGATCCCCTGCGCGATCAGGATCGGCCCCAGGGCCATGCAGGCGGCACCGGCCGACACGATCAGTTTCCCGCCCAGCCGGTTGTAGAGAGGTCCGGCAATGAAAGAAGTGGCCGCGAAGACCGCCATGAACGGCAGCAGGCCCAGCCCGGACTCGAATGCCGAATATCCGAACTCCTTCTGCATGTACTGCGGCAGGTAGAACAGGGAACCGAAGAAAGTCGACGATACGAGCAGGATCGCGAGGCAGGCGGCGCGGAACGAAGGATTGCCGAAAACGTCATCCGGTACCAGGGCGTGGCTGCCCGAACCCCGCTCGATCCGGACGAAAGCCAGAAGCAGGAGCACCGAGACCACCATCGCCCCGATGATGCGTGGATCACCCCAGCCGAGGTCGACCACCTGGTCGAGCGCGATCATGAAGATCACGAGCCCCAGGGTCACGGTCACGATCCCGCCGTAATCGATCTGCCGGTCCTCGGTTTCCGGTTTCGGCTGCTGGATCAGGTAATACACGAAACCGATAGCAACCAATGCGACCGGGACGTTCAGGAAGAGGATCGCCCGCCAGCTAACGAACTCGGTCAGGGCCCCGCCCAGCATCGGCCCGATCGCGTTGCCGATCCCCGCGACCCCCAGGATCAGGCCACCGGCGAGCCCGGCCTTGTCGGAAGGCAGGAGGGCAAAAGTCATACCGAGCACCGCAGGCCACATCAGGGCACCGCCAACACCCATCGCTGCCCGGGTGGCGATCAGCCAGGCTTCGGACTGCGCCAGGCCACCGAGCAGCGAAAAGAAACCAAAGATGCCGGCCCCGAGGAAAAACGCCTCCTTCCGGCCGAACAGGTCGGCCAGACGGCCACCGGTGACGATCAGGACCCCGAACGCGAGGCTGTAGGCATTGACCACCCACTGGACCGTGGTGATGCTCGTGTCGAAATCCTTCTCGATCGCGGGCACCGCGACGTTCATCGCAGTGATGTCGTTCGCGATGACGAACACCCCCATGGCCATCGCCCCCAGAGCGAGAATGGTCTTCCGGTCCACGGCAGCAGAATACCGCTCCATCCACCCCAAAAAAAACAGCGGGCGATCTCTCGCCCGCTGCAACCACGCCGGAGCGCGGTGGGATCCTTCCCGGCTCTAAGCCTCTAAGCCTTGGTGCTGCTGCTCGCCGAAGTATCGGCGGTTACTTCCGGGCCGTCTGTCGGGCCCGCTTCGATCGCGGTCTTGGTGTCTGAGAGGGAACCCTTGAATTCCTTCAGCCCATTACCGACGGATTTTCCAAGTTCCGGAAGGCGCTTCGGTCCGAATACGACCAAGGCGATGATCAGAACAATGGCGATTTCCAGCGGTCCAATATTAGGAATCATGCCTGTACTACGGGCCTCTCTCCGAACTGGATCAGTATCCGGCTCGATGAGCGAGTGGCACCCGGGAACTGCCTTAGCGGCGCCTGGACTTCGTCGACGCTCGGAGGTTCGGGAACGCACGGAACTGCGCCCCCTTCACCACCTTCGCTTACTCCTCGCCAGCCGCTCTCAGGCAGCCCCCGTGCACCACTCTTGTATGGAGGAACGGCTGAGTTGCGAAAACTCCTGCTGAATCGATCCATTGATTGTGATCCAAGGGGTCCCCCTTTGCCGTAGCTACACCCAGGAAGGCATACCAACCCCAACTACGGAGGACCCATGCCGGAAGTAAAAGACAAAAACGAAATAACAGCGATTGAAAAGATGAAGGCCGGCGGCGTTTCACGTCGCCAGCTCATGTCCATGGCCGGTGGCTCAGTAGCACTGGGCGCATTCCTCGCAGCTTGTGGCGGTGATGATGACTCGTCCTCGGACACGTCCTCTACCGGATCCACCGGTTCGACCAGCTCGATGGGCGAAGACAACAGCACCGCGATGTTCGGCGAGGGTGACCTCGGCATCCTGAACTACGCGTTGACTCTCGAGTACCTCGAAACGGCGTTCTACGCCGACGTCGCCAAGAGCGGCCTCTTCAAGGGTGCCGACCTGGCGACCATCAAGCAGTTCGGTCAGCAGGAAGCGGATCACGTCGTCGCCCTCACGGACGCGGTCAAGGCCGCCGGTGGCAAGCCGGCCCCGAAGCCGAAGACGGAGTTCCCCCTCAACAACGCGACCCAGGTGCTGAAGCTTGCGTCCACTGTCGAGAACCTCGGTGCTGCCGCCTACCTCGGCCAGGCACCTCGCATCAAGAGCCCGGAAGTCCTCGCGGCGGCCCTGTCAATCCACAGCGTCGAAGGCCGGCATGCCGCCGCCCTGAACACGCTCCTCGGCAAGTCGATAGTGCCGGACGGCCCCTTCGCCAAGCCTGCTGAAGCAGGAATGGTCCTGAACGCTGTCCAGCCCTTCATCGTCTGAGACCAGGAAAAGGACCAGGAGACAGAAAATGACTGAACTCAAAACAGAAACCGAACTGATTCATCCGGAGCTCGCTTCGGTACAGATCGAAGGCCAGGAACGGAGTGACTTCCTGATGAAGGGAGCCCTCGCAGCCGGTGCGATCTTCGGACTGGGAGCGATCAGCCCCTTCGTCCGGAATGCCGTCGCAGCCTCGGACTCGGGCGACATCGAGATCCTCAACTACGCCCTCACGCTCGAGTACCTCGAGTCGGCGTTCTACAAGGAGGGTCTGAAGAAGGCCGGCGCCACCGGCGCGCTCAAGGAGCTGATCAACACGCTCAGCACCGATGAGGACGCCCATGTCGCGGCCCTGACCCAGACCATCAAGGACCTCGGCGGCAAGCCCGTCAAGGCTCCGAAGGTCGCGTTCGAATACGCGGACACCAAGGCGTTCACCGCCCTGGCGGAAACTATCGAGAACGTCGGCGTCAGCGCCTACAACGGTGTGGCCCCCGAGATCAAGTCGAAGGACGTCCTCACCGCCGCTGGCTCGATCGTTCAGGTCGAAGCCCGGCACGCCGCGGCGATCGCGCTCAACAACGGGTCCAATCCGGCCCCGGACGCGTTCGACCCGACGATGACCCAGGAGCAGGTCCTGAAGGCGGTCCAGCCGTTCCTGGTCTCCTAGACCGGGTTCGAACAAGACGGTGACACCTGCATCTCCTGACACCGCGATCGATACGTAGGTCGAAGGCGCGCCGGTTCCACGGCCGGCGCGCCTTTCTTTTCTTCCCCACCTGCTTCACTGATTGAACGAAACTCTTCCCAAAAGGCAACTGAAAGACAAATGCCGATCAGCCCACCAACCGCCACGAAGCTCGATGACGAAGAGCTCCTGACCCTCGTCGGACAGCGGGATCAGATCGCCTTCGAAGCTTTCTACGACCGCTTCGAACGCCAGGCCTTTTCCCTCGCCTACCGGATCATCGGCGAGCGTTCCGCTGCCGAAGACACGGTCCAGGAGGGCTTCCTCTCGATCTGGAAGAGTGGCGAGCGTTACGACAGCACTCGTGGCAGCGCCGGTGCCTGGGCCCTCGGAATCGTCCGCAACCGGGCGATCGACACGCTGCGCAGCCGCGCGAGCCGCACCCCCACCCTCGACTCCGACGACGACGGCATCCTCGAGAGCCGTCCCGGCGAGGACCGGACCGACGAACTCGCCTTCCGCCGCGAGACGCAGCGGGAAGTCCAGGAGGTCATCGCCGACCTTCCGGACAAACAGTCAAAGGTGATCAAGCTGGCCTTCTTCGGCGGGTTCAGCCAATCCGAAATCTCGGAAATGCTCGAGTTGCCCCTTGGCACCGTCAAGGGCCGAATGAGACTGGGACTTGAAAAGCTCCGTGGCGGTCTCACCGACGAGGGAAAGGTGACGATATGAGTACCAACAGCCACGAAAACTGGAAGGAACAGTTGCCGGCCTACCTCCTGGGAGCTTTGAGCCCCGGCGAGAAGACCGACCTCGAGCACCACCTCGGTGGTTGCCCCGAATGCCAGGCGGAACTGACCTGGCTCGAGCCGGCGACCGACCGCCTGGTCAACGAAGTCGAACAGATCGAGCCTTCGCCCCGGCTGAAGTCGAGGGTGATGGCGGCGGTCGAAGCCGACCTCGCCGAAAATCCCGTCGAGGAACCCGCCGAACCGACCCGATCCCGGACCAAGCCCCGGCGGGCCTGGCTGGACTTCGGCCAGTTGCTGCGGCCTGCCGCACTCGGTGCGATGGCCGCCGTGCTCTTTGCCGGTGTGGTCGTCGGGTACGCCTTCAGTGGCGGTGACAACGGCTCTTCGGACGACGCCCCGATCCTCACCCAGACCATCCCCGGCCACTCGAACGTCGGTGACGCCGATGCCGTGATGGTGACCACCGGCAGCTCTGGCACCCTCAAGGTGACGAACCTGCCGGAGCTCGACGACGGCGAGGTCTACCAGGCGTGGGTGCAGAAGGGACAGTCGGTCACGCCGACCGATTCGCTCTTCACTCCCCGCCGTGACGGCACCGCGACTACGAGCATCCCGGATCTGAACGATGTCAACACGGTGATGGTGAGCGCCGAGCCGCGGGGAGGCTCCGAGCAGCCGACCACGGCTCCGATCATCACCATCGAAATCCCCTCCTGAGGTTGTCCCATGCGCCCGGACCGGCACCCGTCAAGGTGCCGGTCTTTAGCGCGCCCCGGGATGAGACTAAGGTGGAGGTATGACCACCACTGAGGAGAGCGGCGAATCGATCACCGCCAAAGGCATCCAGGAACTCGACGCCGAGATCGAAAGGCTCGAAGGTCCCGGACGTGAGGAAATCGCGAAGCGGCTACGGGTCGCGCGGGATATGGGGGACCTCAAGGAGAACGCCGAGTACCACATCGCGAAGGAAGACCAGGCTCACCTGGAGACTTCGATCAGCCGGCTCCGGGAGCGGAAGATCAACGCCGTTGTCGTCGACGTTGACACCGAAGGCAGCGGTGACACCTTCAGCTTCGGCAAGACCGCCGAGATCACTGACAGCCACGGCAAACGCCACGCCTGGACTTTGGTCGGCTCGACCGAAGCGAACCTCGCGGAAGGCCGGCTCTCCGCCGAGTCTCCGGTCGGCCAGGCCCTGAGGAACAAGCCCGTCGGTTCCGAGATCGCGGTCACTACCCCCAAGGGCGACCGCATGTTCAAGATCGAAAAGCTGATCTGAACACCTGCCTTCTCCCGTATCCTCTGGACAGATGGCTAAGAAAAGCAAAACCTCGAAGGCCGGCAAGGCCGGGGTCGCGGTTGGCATCGCCGCCCGCGGCTTCAACTACGCGAAGAAGGTCGACTGGCCGGCGGTCTGGATGCGGGCCCAGTGGCTCCAGCACCACTCCAAGCGCCTGTACAGCAACCTCTCCGATTCCGAGCGCAAGGAGTTCCTGAATCTGGTCGTCCCGACCAAGGACCAGCCGTTCATCGCCGCCAAGGATCGCGGCAGGGTCCAGGAGCTCGTTACCAAGGCTTTCACCGGCAGCTCGCGCAAATAGATCCGTAACAGATCTTCCCGCTGCGGAACGGTCCACAGGCGAAGGCGAAGACAGGCTCGGCGACCGGGCCGGCGTCGTGCTGAGCAAACAAAGGGGCGGGACCGAACGGTTCCCGCCCACCGGTCTACTCGGCTTCGGGGCGTTCTTCGCCGGGCCAGACACCCGTGTAGCGGGCGAACCCGACCCTGGCGGCGTGATCGATCAGGCCACGGGTCAACGTGAAGATCGCGCCTTCGAGCATCAGGGCAACAATCATCTTGGGCAATTCGATCTCCCGGTGCTCCGCATCCGGCGGTTCCTGGTCGTCGATCAAACCCCAGCCCTTCTCGAAGAGCTTCTTGGCCAAAAGGCCGGCCGCGAGGCCGCCGAGGATGCTTACGGGTTTGAAGAGGAATGTCATGGTGAGTTGATGCCCTTGATGATTCGTGAGTAAACAGGGTCGCGAAACGTTTTGCCTTTCCGCTTGCGGGTAACACCGCCGAATGGAAGACACGGATGCGAGCAAGAACCTCAAGATCTACCTGAATGACCATTACTCCGGGTCAACCGGCGGACTGGAGCTCGCAAAGCGCGCCCGGGGGAACAGCACCGACCCCGAGCGGACTGCGATGTGGGAGGCGATCACCGTCGAACTCACCGAAGAACGCGAGATCCTCCGGGAGATGATCGACCGGGCCGGAACCTCCCGGAACGCGGTCAAGACGCTCCTCAGCTGGGCCGCGGAGAAGGCGGGCCGACTCAAGCCGAACGGTCAGGTGACCGGTCCGTCGGGGATGGCCCAGTTCCTCGAGCTGGAGATGCTGCTAATCGGGGTCACCGGCAAAATGGCGATGTGGAGGACCCTGCGGATGGTCGACGATCCCCGGTTCCGTTCGGTCGACTTCGCCGGCCTGATCGAACAGGCCGAGTCCCAGCGCGAAAGGCTCGACGAGCACCGGCTGAACCTCGCCCTCCCGGTCTTCTCCGACAAACGATGAAGCGGCCCCGGGCCCGACGCCGGCCGCCGGTTTTCATGTTCCCGAGACGGCAACCCACGACCCCCGAGCGAATCGCTTCCCGGCTCCACAAGATGGACAGCCGCCTCTTCGACTGGGTGGCCCACAGGAGGGACGGCGGACCGGAAGTGGTCCTGCCTGTGATCTCGGCGACCGCCAACCACTCGATTCTCTGGGTCGGCATCGCCGGGATTCTCGCCGGTTTCGGCGGTCGCCGAGGCAAACGTGCCGCCGGCCGTGGCCTCGGTTCGATCGCCCTGACCTCCCTCACAGTGAGTCAGGGGATCAAACGGGTCGCCCGCCGCCCCCGCCCGTCCCTTCGGCACGTGCCGAAAGCGAGGCAGCTCAAGGCCGCCCCTCTTACTACATCATTTCCTTCCGGTCACGCCGCTAGTGCCGCTGCTTTCTCGACGTCGGTCGTCATGGAATGGCCGGCCGCCGGCGCCGTGGTGCTCCCCCTGGCCGCCGCCGTCGGCTATTCGCGTGTTTACGTGGGAGTCCACTACCCCGGCGACGTTGCGGTCGGGGCGGCCACAGGAACCGCGGTGGCGCTACTCACACGGCTCCAGTTCCCGGCCGTTCCGGTCCGGCGACTCGAGGTGCCGGTCACGGAACCGCACCACGTCGAAGTCGACCCCGACGGCGACGGGCTCCGGGTCATGATCAACCCCGGGTCCGGTTCGCCGCTCGCCCCGGACCATTCCGGCCCGATCGAGATCGGCTTGCCCGACGCCGAGATCCGCGAACCCAGGGAAGGCGAAAAACCTCCCGAGGCAATGAAACGGATCGCCGAAGGCGCCCGCGCCCTGGCGGCCTCGGGGGGCGACGGCACCATCGCCCTGGCCGCGACCGCCGCCTGCGACGCCTCGGTGCCGCTGCTGGTGATTCCGGGTGGCACCCTGAACCACCTGGCCCGGGACCTGAGGATCGACTCGGTCGGTGATTCGATCGACGTCTACAAGAACGGCGAGGCAATCGACATCGACCTGGGAACCGTCGGTGACACCGGGTTCATCAACACTGCCACTTTCGGCTCCTATCCAGACATGATCAAGCTCCGCGAAACCCTCCAGAAACGCATCGGACGATGGCCGGCGCACGTCGTCTCGGTCCTGTGGACCGTGACGCGTGCCGAACCGCTCCAGGTCGAGATGGATGGTGAGAGACGAACTATCTGGATGGCGTTCGTCGGCAACTGTGCGCACGAGCCTGCGGGCTTTGCTCCCGGCTGGAGGCCGCAACTGGACGACGGGAAGCTCGACCTCCGGCTCCTTCACGGAGAGCAGCCGCTGGCCCGCCTCAGGCTGATCCTTTCGATCCTTGCCGGACGGCTCACCCGCAGCGCCGCCTACGAGCGGCATCTGGTCGAACGGATCGAAGTCGACGCCGGACAGGATTCCCTTCCGATCACGCTCGACGGCGATTACACCGAATGCCCCGGGAAGTTCGTGATCGGCAAACGGAAGCGCTGCCTGACCGTGTTCGCACCTCACGCTTGAAGGAAGGCACTTCTCTTTGGTAAGTGCGCCCCTGACCTAGGCTGAAGGGCATCACATGAAAAGGCACGGGAAAGTTTCGCTGGCGGTTCTGGGCATCCTCGGATTGCTCGTATCCGCCTTCGGACTGGCCGGGGCGAGCGGCGAACCGGCCGTAGTGAATGCCACCGGCAAGCCCGGCCCCGGCACCCGGCTCGCCGGTTGTCCGGTCCTTCCCCGGTCGAATGCCTTCAACCGTGACATCTCCAGGGCGCCGATTCACTCCCGTTCGGACCAGTTCATCCGCTCGATCGGGGCCGGGACCAACCTCCACGCCGACTTCGGGTCCGGGCGGTACGGCAATTACGGGATCCCCTTCCGGATCGTCGGCAAGAAGCAGAAGAAGCTCCCGGTGACGTTCACCGCGTACGGCGACGAGAGTGACCGTGGCCCCTATCCCATCCCGCTGAACACACGGATTGAAGGTGGCGGGGCAGGTGACAGTCACGTGATCGCTCTTCAGCGGGGCACGTGCAAGCTGTTCGAGCTCTACCGGGCCCGGCGGGGCAAGAGCCGCTGGCTCGCCGACTCCGGGGCGAAGTTCGACCTGCGCTCGAACGAGCTGCGACCCGCCGGCTGGACCAGCGCCGACGCCGCCGGCCTTCCGATCATGCCCGGACTGGCCCGCGCCGACGAAGCTTCGCGCGGACGGATCACCCACGCCCTGCGGGTGACCGTCTCCGAATCGCAGCGCGGGTACATCCATCCAGCCAGGCACTTCGCGTCATCGTCGGACGACCGTTCGCTGCCACCGATGGGACTGCGTCTCCGCCTCAAGGCCGGATACGGCCTCGGCCGGTTCTCCGGCCAGGCCCTGGCGATCATGAAAGCCCTGAAGATTTACGGTCTGATCGTGGCCGACAACGGGTCGGACTGGTACATCAGCGGAACTCCGGACAACAGGTGGAACGACGACGTGCTCGACCAGTTGAAGACGGTGCCGGGCCGCGCATTCGAAGCGGTGCAGACGGGCCGGGTACACCGATAAGGCATCATGGGGCGACATGTCCAGAACGCCGATCGTCACCGAAGTCGTCTCCACTGAAGACCTCACCCCTCACCTGATCCGGGTGGTTGTCACTGGCCGTGATCTCGAGCGATTTCCGGTCGGCCAGTTCACCGACCACTACGTGAAGCTCCAGTTCCCTCCCCCGAACGCCGCTTATTCAGTGCCTTTCGATCCGGCCGACGCCAAAGCGAACCTCCCGAAGGAAGAATGGTTCCGCCAAAGGACCTACACAGTGAGGGAGTGGGATCCGACCTCCAACCAACTGACTATCGACTTCGTCCACCACGGTGACATCGGCCTGGCCGGTCCGTGGGCCGCGAACGCGAAGCCCGGCGACCTGCTCCAGCTGGTCGGACCGGGAGGCGACTACTCACCATCACCCGCCGCCGCCTGGCACCTGCTCGTCGGTGACGAAGCCGTAATCCCGGCGATCAGCGTCGCCCTCGCGCGGATCCCCGAAGGGGTACCTGCCCATGTCTTCCTCGAAGTCGAGGACGAAGCGGAACAGGTCGAATTGGCCAGCTCCGGTGACCTCCACGTAACCTGGCTTCATCGTGACGGTGCCAACGGCGGACAGAGCCTCCTGCCCGGGGCGATCGCCGGATTCGAATTCCCCGAAGGTGAAGTCCATGCCTTCGTCCACGGCGAAGCCGGGATGGTCCGCGAGATCCGGAAGCACCTGGTCCTCGAACGTGGAGTCCCGAAAGAGAACCTCTCGGCAACCGGGTACTGGAAGTACTCGCGAACGGAAGAGGGCTGGCGGGAAGACAAGCCCGAATGGAAAAAGCAGGCCGAAGCGGACCTCGCCGGGGTCTAGTCCTTCACGAGCCTCTGCTTTTGGCGCTCGGGAGTGATTCGCACCACTTTGTAGGCGAGGCCCATTTTCTCCATGGCCGTGATCACCCAGGCTGACGGGTCCAGTTCCCACTTCTTCAGGCCGTTGTCGGCCGAGCGCGGGAAAGCGTGGTGGTTGTGGTGCCAGGCCTCGCCGAACGACGGCAGGGCGAGCCAGAAGACGTTGGTCGATTCGTCGTCGGTGTCGAACCGCCTGGTGCCCGCGAAGTGGCAGATCGAATTGATGCTCCAGGTGATGTGGTGGACGAAGAAGATCCGGACGAGGCCGCCCCACAGGAGTCCACCGAGGGCACCGGCCAGGGTGCCACCGCTGATCAAGTAGCCGGCAGCGGTCGGGATCGCCAGGCTGAGCAGGAGGAAGAGCAGGAAGTACTTGCTGATGAACCTCATGCCCGGGTCCTCGACCAGGTCACGGCAGTACTTTTCCTCGTCGGCCCGGCCGTGCTCCCGCATCGACCAGCCGATGTGCGCGTGCCAGAGGCCGGCGAGGATCCCTTTGGCTCCGTCGCCGTGACCGACGTGCGGGCTGTGCGGATCGCCTTCCTGGTCGGTGAAGGCGTGGTGCTTGCGGTGGTCTGCCACCCAGGTGATCACCGGTCCCTGGACCGAAAGCGACCCGAGGACGGCGAAGAAGTAGCGGAGGGACTGCGAAGTCTGGAAGGCCCGATGGGTGAGCAGGCGGTGGAAGCCGACCGTCACACCTAGTCCGGTGACCACGTACATCACAAGGAGGATCAGCAGGTCGGCCGGGGTGACTATCCGGTTCCAGAACAGGACTATCGCCGCGAGTGTTGCGACGAACGGCAGGATGACCGCGATCGTATTGCCGACTTTGTCGACGGTGGCCATTTCCGGCATCTCTTCGACCGGGATGCTCCTTGCTTCCATTTGGGCAGCTTATTGGTGACTGGGTGATATTTCTGCGCATATTTGGTAGACGTCGGAAGCAATTGTTATAAGTTAGGTTATAACTTCTTCCGTTCTAGAGCCCTGGCGTAACCTTTCTTCCGAAGTCGGTGATGTAATCGAACCCGTCTTGCCGGCTGTCGCCCGGGAGATCCTCGAGACGATCGGACACGAGATCCCGGAGTACGCCCGCCCGCTCGAGGGCGCCTTCGGCCGGGGAGTCCACCGCGGTGTCTCCGAGGCGCTCGGCCAGTTCGTCGGCCTGATCCGCCATCCCGATGCCGACCGGGGGCCGAGCCGGGAGGTCTACATCGCGCTGGGCCGGGGCGAGTTCACCAACGGCCGTGCCCTCGATGCCCTCCAGACCGCGTACCGGATCGGGGCCCGTGTGGCCTGGCGCCGGATCGCTTCCGCGTCACTCGACGCCGGGCTCGACGGCACAACCCTGAGTCTGCTCGCCGAATCGATCTTCGTCTACATCAACGAACTCTCTGCCGACTCGACCGAGGGTTACGCCGAGGCCCAGTCGGAACTGGTCGGCGAGCGCCTCCGGCGTGAACGGCAGGTGGTCATCGCAATGCTTAGCAGCCCCCCGATCCCGGCCGAGGAGCTCACGTCAGTCGCCGGCAAGGCCGGCTGGACCGTTCCGAAAAGACTTGCAGCACTGGTTTGTCACGAAAGCGACCTGGCCGAGATCGCGCGAATCCTCCCCATCGGCGTGATCTCGGCTCCGGTCGACGGACTTGGCTGCGTCGCGGTTCCGGATGCCTCCGGACCCGGGCGCCATAAGCAGCTCCGCGAGGCGATCGGCGACCGTCGCGCGGGAATCGGCCCCGACACCGAGCCGACCCGTCTTCGGGATTCGTGGCAGCTGGCCCGGACCGCTTTCGCCGCTGCGGGTTCGGGAACCCTCGAATCCGCAGGGCTGATCCGCGCGGAAGAACACCTGGTCGAACTGACGATCTTCGAAAGCCGGGACCTGATCGAGCGGCTGAGCACTCGCTGCCTCGAACCGCTGAACACCCTCACCCCGAAATCCCGCCGGCGGATGACAGAGACCGCGTCGGCATTCATCCAGCATCAGGGCAACGCGGCAGAAATGGCGCGATCTCTCGCGATCCACCCCCAGACAGCGCGGTACCGCCTCGCCCGTCTCAGGGAGCTGTTCGGAGAAGAACTCGACGACCCCGATTCCCGCTTCGAAATCGAACTCTCCCTCCGCGCTGCCACCGCCCACAACTGACCTCCGCTTTCAAAGAGAACGCCGCCCCCTGACTGCCTTGAGGGGGCGGCGCCTTTGTCAGGTCGGTCAGCGCCTCGCCACGTACGTGGCCACCAACACGCCGACCCTTCCTAAGTGTCTTCGCTGATCATCCGGCCGTGACCGACCGGGCCGGTACTCGATCATTCTGAAGGGATAGGTTTAGTGATCGGTGCATAATCAGGACACGGTTTAGTGGATCACGCATAATGGTACGGATACCCAGGAGACGATCGTTTTGACACGGCTAGCTGAGGGCAGAGACACACATCTGGAACCGTCGGAAATCGCGACGGCGACGTTGCGCCTCTTTGACGAGGGCCACGACCCCAGCATCCGGCAGCTGGCGAAGGAACTCAACGTAACCCCTTCCGCGATCTATCACCATTTCGAATCGCGGGCCGAAATCGTCCAGGCAGCGGTCGAGCTCGTCTGGCGGAAGATCCTCGAGGACCTCTTCGACCGCACCGGCGATCCGTTCACTGCTGACCCGGTCGACGTTCTCGTCGCAGCCGGCGAGGCCACGCGGTCGGCCTTCGGCCGCCACTACGCGATCGCCCCTTACATGGCGGCGACCCCGGCCTCTGATGAACTTTCTGCCGGGACCCTGGCGATCGTGGCGAACGTCTTCGAGCGCTTCGGCCTCAAGGGCCAGGATGCGGCCGAGGCATTCCACGCTTACTCGTCTTTCACCTTCGGTACCGCCCTGTTCAGTGCCAACCGGATCGCCGCCAACGCCGAACTGGACATCTCTCTGATCGAGGTCGACCGACTGGAGCGGTTCCGCTCGGAGGCCGAGCCCGAGGTGGCCCAACTCTCGTCGGCGGAGACGCGGACGGCGATCGACGGCGTCATGGACATCTCGATGGTCGACCCCGGGCGCGACGAAGAGTTGTTCGCGAAGGGACTGCGCCGTCTCCTCGAGAGCATGCGTCCCTAGCCCCTGATCCCTCGGAGCCTTAAGGTCTCGCGATGGAACTCATTCGTGTCACCACCGATGGTCCGCTGACGACCGTCACCATCGACAGTCCGCCACTGAACCTGTTCGACGAACGCCTGATCGGCGAATTCCGGGAGACGGTCGCCGCGCTGCATGCGGATCCACCCCGGGCCCTCCTGATCCGCGCCGAAGGCAAGGTCGTCTCCGGCGGTGTCAACGTCGAAGAATTCAAGGGCCTGACCCCGGCGCAGGGTTCTGCCCTGTGGACTGACCTTCTCGGCCTGATCGAAAGCATCGAGGCATTGCCCCTGCCGGTCGTCTTCTCCGCCCATGGGCTCACGCTGACCGCGGCGTTCGAGCTGTCCCTTGCGTGCGACATCATCATTGCGGCGGAGTCGGCGAAGTTCGGTCTGGTCGAGATCGTGGTCGGCCTGACCCCTTCGATGGGCGGGCCCCAGCGCCTCGCCGAACGCGCGGGCACCGGACGGGCCAAGCAGCTGGTAATGACGGGTGGGCTCTTCGACGCAGCTGAACTCGAGAGGTGGAACGTGGTCAACATCGTGGTGCCGGACGACGACCTCGAAGCGAAGGCCATCAAGCTGGCCGGTCGCCTGGCCAACGGGCCGACCCGGGCGCACGCCATGACCAAACGAATCCTCCGCGGGTATGTCGAAGGCGGCGTGCCGGCAGCGGACCGTGTCACCAAACGTGAAGCCGCCGAGCTGTTCGGGACCGAAGACCTCCAGAACGCGGTCGAAACCTTCCTTACCGAGGGCCCCGGCAACGCGACTTTCGAAGGCAGATAGGGTCACCCGATGAAGAAACTCACGATTCTCCTGACGCTCCTGCTCGCATCGATGGCCATGGTCGCAGCCGGTTGCGGCGATAGTGATGACGACAGCGGACCGTCCAAGGACGAGTACATCGCCCAGGCCGACAAGATCTGCGAAGAAGGCAATGCCGACATCGCGAAGATCGGCGAGCAGCTCGGAGCAAACGCAACCAAGGAGGAGACCGCCGCGCTGGTCGAGTCCGACCTGCTCCCCGAGCTCGAATCCCGCGCCAAGGAGCTCGAAGGTCTCGAGCGCCCGTCCGCCGACGAAGACGAACTCGAGAGCTACTACCAGGACCTCGACGACGGGATCTCCACGATTGCGGACGATCCGGAAGGGGTCATCACCGGCCAGCAGGATCCGTTCGAGGCATCGGACAAGGCCGCTCAGGAGTACGGATTCAAGGTGTGCGGAGCCGACGCCTGAGTTCCACCTGCTCACCTGAATGCTTGAAAAGGGGCCCCGCCACCCGGCGGGGCCCCTTCTCGTTCCTACCGAATACCTATGATCAGAAACCTTGACCGGGGACGACGCCAAAGCGAAGCGCAATCGATGGCTGACGCTGATCGCGATGACGATCTCGAGCGGCATGATCCTGGTCGACCAGACTTCGGTCCCGCTGGCGATTCCGTACGCGATGACCGACCTGAACGCGCCGGTGTCGGACGGTCAATGGATCCTCACGGCGAACATGCTGCCCCTGGCGGCGTTCATGGTGCTCGGGGGGCGGCTCGGTGACCTCCTCGGGCTCCGGCGTGTGTTCATGGCCGGTGCCCTGATCTTCGTGATCTCTTCGGCGTTCGCCGGCTTCGCCCAGAGCCTGCCGTGGATGATCACCGCGAGAGCGACCCAGGGAGCCGGGGCCGCTTTGATGATGCCGACGGCCGTGGCGATCGTCAGCACCGTCTTCCCCGACGAAGAACGGGGCAAGGCACTGGGACTTTTGGCAGGGTTCGCCGCCTTCGCCGCGGCGTTGGGGCCGGTGCTCGGTGGCGGCCTCGCCACCATCGACTGGCGACTCGTATTCCTCATCAACGTTCCGCTGGCCGCGATCTGTGTGTTGATGACCCTCAAGGCCTGCCCCCCGCTCGCCCCGAAAGAAGGCGCCAGCCGTAACCTCGACCCGGCCGGCGTCATCACCTTCGGGATCGGAATCGCTGGGATGATCTACGGGCTCGGCCAGGGACAGGTCGTCGGCTGGACCGACCCCCAGGTGATCGGCTCATTCATCCTCGCGGTCGTCGCTTTCATCGGCTTCGTGATCATCGAGCTCAAGGTGTCGAACCCGATGATCGAGTTCCGCCTGTTCCGGCATCTCAACTTCCTGGCGGCGAACATCTCCCAGTTCCTTGCCGGGATGATCGAACTCGGAACCGCATATCTCCTGCCCTACTTCCTGCTCATGATGATTGGATTCTCGCCTTTCGTCGCCGGGCTCGCGCTGATTCCGGCCACGGTGCCGATCATCTTCGCCGGTCCCCTCGCGGGCAAGTGGTTCGACCTGAAGGGCGGCCGCCAGCCGCTCGTCTTCGGATTCCTGACGCTGGCTGCGTCCGGCATCGCCTTCGCCCTCGCGGTCCATCATCAGGAATACGTCTGGCTGATCCCCGGGCTCGTGCTCCAGGGGATCGGACTCGGCGTGGTGCTCACCGCAAACGACCCGACCGGTCTCGGATCGGTGCCTGACAAGGATCAGGGCCAGGCGGCCGGCGTGATCAATACGACCGAACAACTCGGCGGCGCTTTCGGCATCGCCATCCTCTCCGCGATCCTGATCGGCATCTCGGTCCACCACACCGACGACGCTCTGGCCGAGAAGGGACTCAAGGTGACTTCGGCCCGCACCCAGGAGTGGAAGGGATTCATTCTCGAGATCGAACAGCGTGGCTTGAATCAGATCGACGTTTCACGTCAGGACCAAACGATCCGGGTCGCATTCGATGACGTGATCGAGGGACACGTCCTCGGTTACGAGTGGGTTTTCCTGACCACTTCCTTCATCGCGCTGCTCGGCGCCATGGTCTGTTTCTTCCTGGTCCGCAAAAGTGATCGGGTCGAGCAGATACGAGTGTTCGGCCGCGGTTCCCGCTGGCAGTACGCAAACACCGGGCGGACACCGGGAATCACGAAACACCCGGTCCCGCTGGACGCCCCCGAAGACGAGGACGAAATACCTCCTCTGGCCTGACAGGGATCGGGTCCTGACGCCTACGCCTTTTCGGGCACATACGCGCCCGGCTTCGGCTTATGCTCGCCGCCCGGGAAGGCCAGGCGGAGGATCGTCTTCTGGACCATCGACCATTGCTGGAAGAAAGGGCCCGAGTTGTACGGGAGTCCGTACCGCTCGCAGACGTCCTTCACCCGCGGCGCGATCTCGGCGTAACGGCTGCTCGGCATGTCCGGGAAGAGGTGGTGCTCGACCTGGAAGCTGAGGTTGCCGCTGGCGATGTGGAACATCGGGTTGCCGTCGATGTTCGCGGCACCGGCCAGCTGCCTCACGTACCAGGCACCGCGTGACTCGTCGATAACTTCTTCCTGGGAGAAGACGTAGGTCTGGTCGGGGAAGTGACCGCAGAAGATGATCGCGTTCGACCAGAAGTTCCGTACGATGTTTGCCGTGAAGTTCGCGGTCGCCGTACTCTTGAAGGCTTTCCGGCCGGCCTCGGCCGCGTCGGCAATCGCCTTGTTCCGGTGCTTCCGCTTCAGTTTGCCGGCGACGGCGCTGACCGCGAGGCTGCCGGCGACGTTCGCCGCGGCGCTGACCGCAGGCCAAGCGACGTAGTCCTTGACGATCTGGCTCTTCGCCTTGCCGGCGATGCCCTTGAGTTCGTGTTTCACGTCCTCCATCGGCTTCTCGCCCTTGCGGATGGCTTCGAGGTCGAGGTCGTGCATGGCGACGCCCCACTCGAAGAAGGCCATCAGCAGGAGGTTGTAGAGCGGCTGCGCGAGATAGACCGGATGCCATTTCTGGTCCGGGTCGATCCGCATGATCTCGTAACCGAGGTCTTTGTCCTTGCCGAGGATGTTTGTGTACGTGTGGTGGACGTAGTTGTGCGAGTGCTTCCAGGATTCGGAAGTGGAGGCGGTGTCCCAGTCCCAGGTCGTCGAATGGATCTGGGGGTCGTTCATCCAGTCCCACTGCCCGTGGAGGACGTTGTGCCCGATCTCCATGTTTTCGAGGATCTTCGCGGCGGAGCCAGCGGCCGTGCCGGCGATCCATCCGCCCCGGTTCGGGGCGGCGAGGAGCAGAACGCGGCTGAGGACGGCGAGGCGCCGGTGCATCTCGATCATGCTCTGGATGTACTTGCGGTCGCGCTCGCCGAGGTCGGCGTAGACCTCGTCGTGGATCCTGTCGAACTCGTCGGCCAGCTCTTCCAGCTGCTGGTCCGAAAGGTGTGCCAGTGGACTCTGCGGGCCGACCACTTTGGTCTTGGTTGCTTCGGCTGTTGCGGGGTTCATCGAATGCTCTCTTTCGTGGTTCAAGGTTTTCAAAGTTTGATTTCGACCTGGCCCTCGGGGGCGTTGACACAGGTGCGAACCATCTCGCCCTCGGCGCCGTGGACCTCGCCGGTCCGCAGGTCCCTAAGTTGTCCCGAGCAGAGTTGCCCGACACAGGTGTGACAGATGCCCATCCGGCAACCGAAGGGCATCTCGATGCCGGCTTCTTCCCCGGCGACGAGGATCGGCTGACCGGCTTCCGCTTCGGTCGTGACCTTGCTCTTCCGGAACGTGATGGTGCCGCCCTTGCCTTCGCCCGGATTGCTGCCGATCAGTGGCTGGAAACGCTCGATGGAAAGTTTGTCGGTGACCCCTTCGGACTCCCAGTGCGCGCTGATCGCGTCGAGCATCTCGCCGGGCCCGGAGGCGTACGTCTCGCGCACCCGCCAGTCGGGGCAAAGTTCGTCGAGGTGGGGCGGTTCGATCCGGCCAGCCTTCGACGTCTCCTGGATGCGGAGGTCGAGCCAGGTCCGGTCGGCCGCGAGGCGCCGCAATTCTTCGCCGAAGATCACCCGGTCAGCGTCCTTCGCCGAATGGATGTGGACAACGTCACAATAGGCGCGGCTGCGGTCGATGCTCCGGATCATGCTCATGATCGGGGTGATACCGCTGCCGGCGGTGATGAAGAGCAGCCTTGGCGGAACCGGATCCGGCAGGGTGAAGATGCCTTCGACCCCGCCGAGCCGCACTATGTCGCCGGGCCTGGCTTCTCCGGTGAGCCAGGGCGAAACCTTGCCGGAATCGACGAGTTTCGGGGTGATCGTGATGCAGCCGTCGGGTCGGTCAGCGTCGGAAGTCAGGGAGTAGGCGCGCCAGTGGTGGATGCCGTCCACGACCACACCGATCCGCAGGTACTGGCCTGCCTCGTGGCCGCCCCACTTATAACCAGGCTTGATCACCACGGTCACGGCACCGTCGGCCTCGGGATGGATCCGCTCGATCCGCCCGCGCAGTTCCTGGGTCGACCAGAGCGGATTGATCAATTCGAGGTAGTCATCCGGCAGCAGCGGCGAGAAGAACGACTCGACCGCCTTCAGGGCGCGGCGCCGGTATTCCGGGACATTGGGCTGTGCTCCTCGCTCGGCCATGCGGTAACTATGCCCGATTGAGAACGTTTGTCAAACATCTGTTCACATGTCACACGCGAACGGGTAGGATCGGGTCATGGCCAAAGCTGCCTCCCCTCCGCGCAAGGCAGTTCTCAGAAAAGCCAGAGAGCGGGAATTGATCGCCGTCACGAGACGGCTGTTCGACGAACGCGGCATGCAGGACGCCCCGATCGAGGCCATAGCCAAGGAGGCGGGGATAGCCCGCGGATTGATCTATCGCGAATTCTCGTCGAAAGAAGAGCTGTTCGTGGTGACCGTCACCGATTACCTCGTCGAGCTGGCCCATGGGCTCGAGGAGGCCCGTGCCAAGGGCGGGACCCCCACCGAAAGGCTCGAACGCGTAGCCCGGACCTACGCCGGCTTCTGCGTCCAGTACCCGGCGTTCCTCGACTGCGCCCTCTCACTCATGAAGCAACCTGCCGGTTCCCTCGAAGAGATCGTCTCCGAGGCCCGCTTCTTCCGGCTCGGCCAGCTCATGCTCCGCTGCGTGAGCACGGTCGCGCTCACCCTCCATGAAGGCAAGGCCGCAGGTGACTTCGAGATCGAGGACCCCGACTACCTCGCGAACCTGCTCTGGACCCAGGCGCTGGGCGGCATGCACCTCGTCCGGATCGGGGTCGGAGTGCGCCAGTCGGAGACCGGCATGCTCGAGTTCTTCCCGATCGATCCCGAACGGGTGATCGAATCCTGCGTCGAGGTTGCCCGGACCTCGGTGGGGCTCACCGCGAAGTAGGCCGCTCTGTTCAGACCCCGGTCTCGCAGGGAAGGCGACCGGACTTGACGGCTCCTTCCAGTGCTTCGAGGTCCCGCTCGGTCTGGTCGGCGTACGACTTGCTCCAGCTCGCGACGGCTTTGTCGAAGACATCAGAGTTGCCGAGATAACCGACGATCGCCGCCCAGCCGGGGCTCTGGCTGTGGGCACGCGCCAGCACTGCGGCACAGATCGCCCCGTAGTTCTCGAACTGTGATGCAGTCAGGGAGTCAAGATCAGCGGAGCCCTTCATGTCGCGGAACTGCCTGACGTAGTAGTCGACGCCACGAACGTCACCGATCCAGCCGAGGAACGGATCCGACGCCGCCTGAAGCACCAGCTGAGTCGAGACCACCCGGTAACCGTTGCTCGGTACGTGGCTGCTGCCGAGGCCGGGCAGCGGCGCCTGGGGGATGTCGCCCCAGGTTTCGAGGACCGACTTGTCGGCTTCCTTGATCTGGAGGAAGAGCGGTTCGCCCATGGGACCTGACAGCAGCAGGATCACGCAGCGCGTTCCGACACTGCCCACGCCGACGACCCGGAACGCGTAGTCCGCGATCCGGTATCTGGAGAGCAGGAGTGCGATGTCGGGCCGGAGGGTCAGCTTGTACCGGTCGTAGATCTCCTGAATCTGGTCGAGCGGATAGACGTGGTCGATGTGCTGGAGGATCGGGGGCTGGTCCTGGATCCGAGGTTTCCCGTCCTCGGTCGTGGTGACGATCTTTCCGAGAACCTGGGTGGAAGTCCGGCGGGATGCCTTCTTGACGGTCTTGGCAATCAACTTGCGGCCGGCCTCGTCGGCCGCCATCGTTCTGACCTGGTCCAGTTCGGCGCGTTTGAAGTAACGCTCGGTGGCCGAGAGTTCGGTTAGCTCCCCGAGTCTCGTCCGGTACGTGCGGGCCGCCGTCAGGCAGGCCGACCTGGCCTGCTCCTGGGTGAAGCCCCGGTGGCGAAAGCCCACCTCGATGCTGGTCACGAGACGCTTGACGTCCCACTCCCAGGGACCGGGCCCCGCTTCGTCGAAGTCGTTCAGGTCGAAGAGCACCCGCCGGTCGGGGGCCGCGAACAGCCCGAAGTTGGACGCGTGGGCATCGCCGCAGATGGCCACGTGGATACCGGTCCGCGATTCCTTCGAAAGGTCGTATGCCATCGTCGCGGCGGTGCCCCGGTAGTAAGCGAAACGCGACTGGAGCATGCGGCCGATCCGGACCGGGACCAGTTCCTCGAGCCGCGATTCGTTCTGCTTCTCGACGATCCAGACCGGATCCCGCTGGGCCGCACGGAACTCCTTGTGGGCAGACCGCTTGATCTCGGAACGAAGTGCGCGACCACGCGCCCGGTCCTCAGCGAGAGTGGCGAAGGTTCGGGGATCGGACATCGGTCCATCCTATCCCCGAACCCGGGTCACGCTTCCCCCTCTCGCGGAGGGTTACGTGACCCGCGATCGGTCAGATTCGCTGGATCAGCGTTCCCGTTCCCGTTCCTCCGGCGGTGCACATGGTCACCAGCCCCAGTTCACCGTCGCTCCGCTCCAGCTCGTGCAGGATCGTCGTGATCAGGCGGGCCCCGGATGAACCGAGCGGGTGACCCAGGGCGAGAGCGCCGCCGTTCACGTTCACCCGGTCCATGTCGGGGTCGAGCTCGCTCCTCCAGGCGCCTACGACCGAAGCGAAAGCTTCGTTGATCTCGAACAGGTCGATGTCACCGACGCCCAGTCCGTTCCGGTCGAGCAGCTGCTGCGTTGCCGGGATGGGACCTGTCAGCATCAGCACCGGGTCGACCCCGACGGTAAGCGCGTCAACGATGCGGGCCCGCGGCTTCAGCCCGAGCTCGTCCGCCCTTTCGCGGCTCATCAGCAGAACCGATGCGGCACCGTCCGAGATCTGCGACGCGTTGCCGGCGGTGATCGAACCGTCTCCGCTGAAAGCGGGCTTCAGTCCGGCGAGCACTTCCGGGGTCGTGCCGGGACGGATGCCCTGGTCGGACTTCCGTACTTCGCCATCGGCTTCCACGGGAACGATCTCACGATCGAAGCGGCCTTCTTCGGTGGACTGCGCCGCCCGCCGGTGGGACCGGACCGCCAGCGCGTCCTGGTCCTCGCGGGAGATGCCCCACTTTTCGGCGATCCGTTCGGCCGAGATGCCCTGCGGCACCAGCTGGTACCTCTCCATCAGTTCGGGCGGATAGGGAACGCCGAACTCGTCGACATGAGCGACGTTCGAACCCATCGGGACCCGGCCCATGTGCTCCACGCCGCCACCGATCGCGACATCGTGCATGCCGGAGGCGATCATCCCGGCCGCGTAACTCACCGCGGTCTGGGCCGAACCACAGGCCCGGTCGATAGTGGTCGCGGGGGTCGTGATCGGAAGTCCGGCCTGGAGCCAGGCGTTCCGCGCAATGTTGTTCGACTGCTCGCCGACCTGCGTCACCGAACCGGCGACAACGTCGCCCACCAGCGCGGGGTTCAGGCCAGACCACTCGAGCACTGCTGAGTAGGTGGCCCCGAGAAGCTCGTTCGGGTGGATGTCGCGGTACCAGCCCTTGGCCGGATGACCCCGGCCGATCGGGGTCCGCGCCGCTTCGACGATGACGACTTCATTGCCCTTCAGATGAGATCCAACCGAGCCCGGCATGACACCCTCCATCCAGTCAGTTTTATGATGAAACTAGAATATAGTTTCGTGATGAAACTCATGTGTGACATGGGTCCGTGCGTCGGTCTACCGCGGGTGGCGGCAAAACAGAGCTCGAACAAGCTCTGTGTTTTTGCCCTCTCAGAGACTTCACAGTTCTGAACAAGGATCAAAGTTGGTGTTTCCGGTCTCAGTCTGAGACCCGGCCGCGTGAGTAAAACCAACCTGGATGTCTCGACCAGCTGACCGGTCCATGCCATTTGCCAGTTGGCGACCTGTACTGGCTTTGAAGGTGCCCGGACCCTCAGTGGGTGTCCCCGGCTTGCCTGTGGGTAGGTCTACCGTCCACTGTTTATACGTGGGGTGGGGGTGTTCCCGCCCGGAGCTCCCGCGATGAGGACGGTAACACCCCCCACCCCGCGCCACCAGCACGCAAACCGAAACCGCGCCCCCGGATCAGCCCAGGACCATGCAGTGGGT
>JBPPMI010000058.1:0-7276 GCA_051305975.1 Solirubrobacterales bacterium | reverse complement strand
AACGGCGGCAAGGGCGAGAAGAACCTAGACCCGAAGACTCCGAACATGGCGAGGATCCTCGCCCGGGCCGGTTACCGGACGATCCTCAAAGGCAAGTGGCACCTGAGCCAGCCGGCCGGGGACGAATGGGCTCCGTCGGACGGCGCCCGGGTCGAAGAGCTCTACGGTTTCGAAGGCTGGATCCCGCCGGACGCGGGTGAGAACACCGAGCCCTCGAGCTTCGGTGGCGGCAACCAGTCCGGCGTGTCGCAAGAAGGCTTCGACGAGGACTTCGCCCGCCAGGCGGAGGAGTTCCTGAAGGATCCCCCGCCCGAGCCGTGGGCCCTGATCGTCTCGCTGGTCAATCCGCACGACGTGCTCGCTTTCCCTTCGACCTACGCACAGGGCGGCTACCGGCCAAGTGAATGGGACGACCTCGACCAGATCGAACTTCCGCCTTCGGTCGACGAGAACCTGAAGGACAAGCCGCACGTCCACAAGATGATGAAGGTCGGTCAGGGCAGCTATCTCGGTGTCCTCGACGAAGACCAGCGGCTCGACTACTGCCGTTTCTACGCGCACCTCCACCGTCTGGTCGACGAAAAGGTGAAGAGGGTCGTCGATGCGCTCGGAGATCCGGATGATCCGGAGTCCCTCCGCTCGAAGACGGTGATCATCAAGACCGCCGACCACGGCGAACTGGGCATGTCCCACGGTGGGCAGCGCCAGAAGGCCTTCAATGCCTACGACGAAACGATCAATGTGCCGCTGATCGTCTCCAACCCGGTGATGTACCCCGAGGCGAAGACCAGCGATGCGCCCGTGTCACTCATCGACATCCTGCCGACCATGGCTTCTTTCGCCGGCGTCGACACTTCCGGTGACGGCATCCGGGGAAAGGACCTGACCCCGGTCCTGAACGGCGAGTCCGATTCCGTGCGGGACGAGATCCTGTTCACATACGACGACCATCAGGCGGGAAGTGCCTTCACCGACGTGGCACCACCGCCGAACCACATCCGGGCGGTCCGGAACGCTGAATCGATGTACGCCGTCTACTTCGATCCGGAACGCCGTGAAGATCCACAGTACGAGCTCTACGACATGGCCCGTGACCCCGCCCAGGTGAACAACCTGGTCAACGTGAATACCGGCCGCGTCGTCGATCAGGAAGACGCCGGGCTGCTCCTGAAGATGCGCGCCTCGCTCGAATCCGAGTGCCGGATCGCCCGCGTCTACCTGCCGGCCTGAAATACTCATGGCCTCGGAATAAGGAACGGGTCCTGACGTCCTTGTCGACGCTTCGCGCGGACACAAGGCGGCGAGACCCTTGGGGATTCGAATGACACAGACTTTCAGCCGATTCGTAGCTATGGGGGACAGCCAGACCGAAGGCGTGGGGGATCCCTACCCGGACGGGAAGGAACGCGGCTGGGCCGACCGTTTCGCCGAGTCGCTGGTCCGGCGGAACCCCGGGATGCTCTACGCGAACCTGGCGATCCGCGGACGCTGCATCGGCCCGGTCAAGGACCAGCAGCTCGAGCCTGCCCTCGCACTCGAACCCGACCTGGTCAGCGTGATCGCCGGCCTGAACGACATGATCCGTCCCGGCTTCGACCTCGGACTGACGATCGAGGTCATGGACGAGATGCAGTCGAGGCTGAGGGCAACCGGGGCTACCGTCCTCACGATCACCTACCCCGACCCGACCTTTCTCGCCCCGATCGGCCGTTTCCTCAGGGACCGTGCGTTCCGGTTCAACCAGGCGCTGCGGGACGTCGCCCGTAAGAACGGCGTCCTGATCCTCGACCTCGAGAAGATCCCCGTCACCACCGACCCCAGGATCTGGTGCGATGACCGGCTCCACCTGAACCCGGAAGGCCACCAGCGCATGGCTGACGGCATCGAATCCCTGATCGGTGGCGATCCTGACCACTGGACCCGGGCGCTGCCCCCGCTAGAGATCGCCCCTGCCTGGACCAGGCTCACGCAGGACGCCCGCTGGGCCTGGTCGTTCTTCGTGCCATGGATCGGGCGGCGCCTGACCGGCCGGTCTTCGGGCGACGGCATCGAGGCGAAACGCCCGGAACTCGCCGAAGTGACAGTCTGATCCGGACGCCGGGGCCGGGCCCGGCGGGTTCGCTGCCCTAGTTTGGGGGGACGTGGAAGGAATGCCGCTTTCAGCCGCACCCGGATTCTCCTTCGCCGAGCCGTACGCCATCGGCCTTGCTTTCGGTGGCCTCGTCATTGCTGCGGCCATCTGGGCGCTGTCGAGCCAGAGTGAACGTTCTTTCAGCCCCGCCGCGGTCTACCTGGTCCTGGGAGCGATGGCTTCGGCAGGGCTTCACCTGCTCGGGGTGAACCTCCTCGATCCGATCGACGACGCCAAACTGATCGAGCACCTGGCCGAGTTCGCGGTGATCATCGCCCTGTTCGGTGCTGGCCTCCGGCTCGACCGGCATCTCGGCTGGAAGCGATGGCGTTCGACGTTCCTCCTGATCATTGTCGTGATGCCGCTGACGATCGCCGCTGTCGCCGCCTTCGCGAACCTCTTCATGGGCCTTTCGGTTGGGGCCGCGATCATCCTTGGTGCGTCACTCGCCCCGACCGACCCGGTCCTAGCGCGGGACGTCAAGGTCGGCGCACCCGGAGAGGGCGACGGCCCCGAGACCCAATTCGCCCTGACCTCGGAAGCCGGCCTGAACGACGGTCTCGCTTTCCCGTTCGTCTTCCTCGGGATCTACGCGGCTGGTGAAGGCGGGTTTTCGTGGTTCTCGGAGTGGCTGGCGGCCGACGTCTTCTACGGGATCGCGGCCGGAGTGCTCATCGGTGCGGTCGGGGGACGGCTGATCGGTCACCTCTCGGACTGGGCACGCCGGCGCGGGCACCTCCTCAAGGAGTTCGACGGGCTGCTGGCCCTCGCAGCGGTGCTCGCCATCTATGGCATCGCCGAGATCGCGGGTTCGTACGGTTTCCTCTCCGCTTTCGTCGGAGGCCTGGCTTTCCGCCGGTATGAATGGGACCACGAGGCCCACCAGCGCGTCCACGAAGGGGCCGACATGGTCGAGAACATCACCGAACTCGGCATGATCCTGATCCTCGGCAGCACCGTCACGCTGGCCGGCCTCCAGGCGCCCGGGGTCGCGGGGTGGCTGCTGGTCCCGGTCCTGCTGGTCCTCATCCGGCCGGCCTCGGTGATGCTTGCTTTCACCAGGTCGAAAGTGACGATGAAGGAACGGATGCTGGTTGGCTGGTTCGGCATCCGTGGTATCGGCTCGTTCTACTACGCCTCGGTGGCGATCACGGCCGGGGTCCTGTCGGTGGACGAGATCTCGACGATCTACTGGACGATCATCGCCTGCGTGGGGGTCTCGATCCTCGTCCACGGCTTCTCCGCCCGGCCGGCGATGGAGACGCTTCCGGACGACGCCGACACCTGAGGTTTGAGGTCAGTCCCGGCTGCGCCCGGGCAACGCGACCAGCCCGGCCCAGGCGGCGTCCCCCAGGGCCTCCGCGTATGCGGGAAGCGGCTTCTTCAGCCGGCCCGACAGCGCCAGCTTGGCGATCTCCTGGGTCGGGGCGAACGTCACCGCGTGCATCAGGTTGAACGAGACCGGCGGCAGCGTCCCGGTTTCGGCCTGACGGTCGATCCAGGCTTTCATCGAAGCGAAGAATTCCTTGTTGCTGGCCAACAGCCGGTCACCGAGCGGACCGGCCGCGGCCGCGTTCCGGTGGAGGGCGATCAGCTTCGCGGTCTCCCGGTTGTCCTCGGTCCATTTCAGGTGAAGTGACACCAGGCCCTTGACCGCGGCCTCCGGGTCGTCGTCATTCTCGGTGACGACCTCGATCGAGAGGTGCTGGTAGTCCTCGAGCGCCGTGATCACCCGGTCGGCGATCTCGTCGGTGGTCTCGGGCGTCTCGCTCATTTAGCGGTGGTCGACGCCTTCTTCTTGCGGGCGGCCTTCTTGGTGGCGGCCGAAGTCTTCCTGTCGTTCTCGTTCAGCAGGCGCCGAACTTCGGTTTCATCTAGTTCCGCGGGGACCGTGCTCTCGATGAAGTCGTTGAGGACGTTGATGAACCTGTCGGGATCGTCATTGAACGGGAAGTGCCCTGCCCCGGGGAAGAGTTCCAGGCGGCTGTTCGGCATCAGCTCGTGGGCAAGCTGTGCGTGGCTCGATGGGATGATCCGGTCGCGTTCGCCCCAGACGATCAGCGAAGGGATGTCGGCGGCGAGGTAAAGGCGGTCCTTGGCGCTGACCTTCTGGCCCATCGGGTCGATCACGGAACGGACCGTGTTGAGGAAGGCCCGCCGGGCATCGGGCTCGGTCAGGGATGTGAAGCCTTCGGAGACGCCCTGGACGTCGGCGCTTGGTTGCAGTCCGACCTTGTTGAGAACACCGCGCAATTTCAGTCCAGCCTCATGGAGCGGATTGGCGAACATGACCGGCAGGACGAACTCGGCGCCCGGAAGCGTCGCTGCCCGAAGAACGAAATTGACCTCCTTGTCGATGCCGCCCGAATCGACCAGGACGAGGCGTCCAACCCGGTCGGGGAACTGGTACGCGTACTGGAGGGCGATGCCGCCGCCGAGCGAATGGCCGACCACGGTCGCCCTGGGGACGTCGAGGGCGACCAGTAGGTCGCGGATGCCACTGGCGTAGGCCCCGAGCGAGTAATCGCCCTGCGGCTTGGCCGATTTGCCGTGACCCAGGAGGTCAGGTGCGATGACGTCGTACTTGTCGGCGAGCCGGGGCATCACGCGTTTCCAGGTCCTGGAGCTCGACGTGATCCCGTGGATCAGGACCAGAGGCGGGCCGCTGCCCGCCCGGTGGTAGGTGACCGGCTGTCCGTGGATCTCGATCGAGTCTGGCTGGGCCATCCGGGCAGTGTTGCAGTCCGCGCGGAGGAAGACTGTGACCGATTTCCGCGTAACCGGTGCATCCGGACCGATACTCGGCTCTGGATGTAGGATGCGGCAGTGATCTCGCGTTGAACAGGTTTCTCCGGCTTCGTCGTGAGTCCCGCGGCTTTGCGATCGGCTCGATCTGTTTTGCGATAGGTGCCTGTCCCGGCTACTTCGCGCTCGTCGGATCCACCGCGACCGATATCACGTTCTTTGTCGGGTCGATCTTCTTCACCCTCGCCGGGCTCATCCAGTTCCGCCTGACCGGCCGTTGGAGGCGTGGTGCCTGGAAATCGAAGTCCGACTGGGACGACTGGTGGTCGGCCGGGATCCAGTTCACCGGCACCCTCTTCTTCAATGTGTCAACTTTCGCGGCCCTCTTTTTCAACTCGTCGGCCGCCCAGTACCAGCACCATGTCTGGCGCCCGGATGCGCTCGGTTCCATCTGCTTCCTCGTCTCGGCCTCGCTTGCGGTTGCCGCCACGACCCACACCGAGAGCCTCTGGGACCCCGACGCCCGCAATTGGTGGAGCACCTGGCTCGGCATGGCCGGTTCGGTCTTCTTTGCGGCATCGGCGATCGCTGCCTACGTCGAACCCGGGGCCAGCGATCCCCTGAGCGCCGAGTGGATCAACCTCGGCACGTTCTTCGGGGCGACCTGTTTCCTGGTCGCCGCCCTGCTGGTGAAACCGGAAAGCGAAGCGGCAGCCTGATTCAGGCGCTCTGGCAATGATCTGGGCTTCGTGGACACCCAAACCATTGCCAGACGTTTACCAGGTGTCGATGAAGCGGGGGGTGGCGGCCGGCTCGGATTCTGAGTCGGCGGCCGCAAACGTCGCGCTGACCACCCTTCGGGTGTCCGCCGGGTCGATCACGTCGTCGATCTCGAAGAGGGTCGCCGCGTTCAGGGCCTTGGCGTTCTCGAGCGCCATCTCGGTCAGGTTTCGCACTGTCTGCTCGCGCTCGTTGTCGTCCTCGATCTTCTCGAGCTCCTTGCGCATGCCCAGCCGGACGGCTCCTTCGAGTCCCATCGGACCGAGCTCGGCCCCGGGCCAGGCGACAGTCAGTAGCGGTTCGTGGAGGCTCCCGGCGACCATCGCCTGGGCGCCGAGCCCGTAGCCCCGCCGGAGGATCACGGCCACGAAAGGCACCTTCAGGCCCGCGCCGGTGACCAGCAGCCGTGAGCAGTGCCGGACGAGGCCGGTCTTTTCGGCCTCGGGTCCGACCATCATTCCGGGCGTGTCGACCAGGGAGAGGATCGGCAGGCCGAAGGCGTCGCAGAGCTGCATGAAGCGGGAGGCCTTGTCGGCGCCGTCACTTGTGATCGCACCGGCCATATGCATGGGGTTGTTGCCGATGACCCCGACGGCGCGTCCATCGATCCGGCAGAACGCGGTGACCATGTCCGGGGCGAAAGTGGGGCGGAGGAAGACCGTCGAATCGGTGTCGGCAAGCGTCTCGATCAGCGGGTTCACGTCGTAGGCGCGGCGACGCCGTTCCGGGATCACGTCGCGCAGGAGTTTCTGGTCGGGCACTCCGAAGGTGTCCGAGTCGCCCTGGAAGAAAGCGAGCAGCTTCTTCGTCACGGCTACCGCATCGGCTTCGTCTTCGACGACCACGTCGATCACTCCGTTCGCGCTCTGGACGTCGACCGGCCCGACTTCGTCAGGGTGGACCGTGCCGAGGCCGCCACCCTCGATCATCGCCGGCCCACCCATGCCGATCGAGGAGTTCTTCGTAGCGACGATCAGGTCGGAGCATCCGGCTATGACGGCGTTGCCGGCGAAGCATCGGCCAGCGACGATGGCGATCCGGGGCACCACACCCGAGAGAGCGGCCCACAACGCAAACGCGCGGACGTGGAGGGCGGAGACCACCGGGTAGTCGGTGTCGCCGGGGCGACCGCCGCCGCCTTCGGCGAAGAAGACGGTCGGAAGTTTCATGCGCTCGATCAGTTCGAAGAGCCGGTCCTTCTTCAGGTGCCCGACGGCGCCCTGCGTGCCGGCCATGACGGTGTAGTCGTAGGACAGCACGGCGCAGGCGCTGAGGTCGCCGAAGGTCTCACCGTTGATCCGGGCGGTCCCGCCGATAATGCCGTCGCCCGGCGTGCGTTCGATCAGGTCCTGCATCTCGCGGCGCCCGCGCTGGGCGGCCACTGCGTAGCGGCCGTACTCGACGAAGCTGCCTTCATCGACCAGGTCGTCGAGATTCTCGCGGGCCGTGCGTCCACCGAGGCCGTGCCGTTTCTCGACTGCGTCGGGCCGGGCCGCATCCTCGGTGAGGTCGCGGCGCCGGTTCAGGTCGGCGAGATCTGCGCGTACTTCAGAGGGATCGGTGGGATCGGGCACCCCGGGAGCTTTTCAGGCTGACGCGGGCTTTGCCGGGACGCAGGAG
>JBPPMI010000057.1:0-4566 GCA_051305975.1 Solirubrobacterales bacterium | reverse complement strand
CAGTTCTACTTCCGTACCACCGATGTGACCGGCGTCGCCAACCTGCCCGAGGGCACGGAAATGGTCATGCCGGGTGACAACATCGAAATGACGATCGAGCTGATCCAGCCGATCGCCATGGACCAGGGCCTCCGCTTCGCCATCCGTGAGGGTGGACGGACCGTCGGTTCAGGAGTCGTCGCCGAGATCATCGAGTAACGACAGATTTCCCGGGGGCGGGTCCCGAAGCAAGTTGTTTTGAATCCGCCCCTTTTTCTCGCCCTTTTGCGGCGAGTGGCAATACCGAAATAACAGATACGACCTTTGAAGTACCCCAAGTAGTCGAACCACGCCAGACCCCCCGGAAGTCACGGGAAAGAGGGAAAAGCGCAGGCGGCGGGGCACCTTGACATCAGCGGGACGCTGGCTGTGAAGCCGGGTCACGCCCAGATAAGAAGAAAGTAACTAGAGAAGCCGAAGTGGCCGCAATTGCAGCACAGAAAATCAGGATCAGGCTAAAAGCCTACGATCACGACGCCATCGACCGCGCAGCCCGCGAGATCGTCGATACGGCTGAGCGCACTGGCGCCACCGTGTCCGGTCCCGTCCCCCTGCCGACGGAACGAAACATCTACTGCGTGATTCGCTCGCCCTTCAAGGACAAGGACTCTCGTGAGCATTTCGAGATCCGGACCCACAAGCGGCTGATCGACATCAAGCAGCCGACCCCGAAGACCGTTGACTCCCTTCAGCGCCTGGACTCGCTCCCGGCCGGCGTCGACATCGAGATCCGGCTCTAGAACCATGTCGGCGATTCTCGGAAAGAAGCTCGGCATGACCCAGATCTTCAAGGAGGACGGCGAAGTCGTCCCCGTGACCGTCGTCGAGGCCGGTCCGTGCCCGATCACTGGCATCCGGAACGACGAGCGTGACGGCTACTCGGCCGTCCAGCTCGCCTTCGACGAAGTCAGGAAAGGCAAGCTGTCCAAGGCCGAAGAGGGCCACCTCGCCAAGGCCGACGCCGCCCCGATGCGGGTAGTCGTCGAGTTCCGTGACGCCGAGATCTCCGCCCCCGAAGGCGAAGAGGGCGAAGACGGAGGCCCGAAGCTCGGCCAGGAAGTAACGGTCAACAATTTCGAGACGGGCCAGAAGGTCAAAGTCGCCGGAATCACGATCGGCAAGGGCTTCCAGGGCACCGTCAAGCGTCACAACTTCAGCCGTGGCCCCGTGTCGCACGGCTCGCACAACGTGCGTGCCCCGGGCTCGATCGGCGCCAGCGCCTGGCCCGCCCGCGTCTTCAAGGGAATGCGCCTGCCCGGCCAGATGGGCAACAAGCGCGCCACCCAGAAGGGCCTCGAGATCGCCCAGATCGACGCCGACCGCAACCTGCTTCTGATCAAGGGCTCGATCCCGGGTCACAGGAATTCGATAGTGGAGATCCGTACCGATGGCTGAGACGAAGACACCCAAAGCTGCGAAGGTCCCGGTCCTCGGCAAGACGACCAAGGCCGACGTGCCGAATGACCTCTTCACCGAGGCTTTCCACCAGTCGCTGGTCCACGAGACCGCCCGCGCCGACGCGAATGCGCGCCGCAGCGGCACCGCCTCGACGCTGACCCGCGGTGAGGTCTCGATGACCACCGCCAAGGCCTGGCGCCAGAAGGGCACCGGCCGCGCCCGCGTCGGTGCACTCAGCGCCCCGAGCCGTTACGGCGGCGGCACCACCTTCGGCCCGAAGCCGCGTCATTACACGGTCAAGGTCAACCGCAAGGCCCGCCGCAAGGCGATGCGCTCCGCCCTCTCGGTTCACGCCGAGCGTGGCAGCGTGGCCGTGGTCAAGGCTTCCGACTTCGACACCCCTTCGACCAAGGCCGCGGCCGAGGCCCTCACCAAGTGGGGCGCCAAGCGCTCGACGCTGGTGGTAATCCTCGGTGACGAGACTGGCCTGCTCAGATCATTCCGGAACATTCCGCGGATCGACGTCATGGAAGTCGGGGCGATCGGCGTCGTCGACGTGATCGGCGCCGCTTCGATCGTGATTTCCGAAGGCGCCCTCGAGGTCCTCGAGAAGCGTGCCGGTACCGACACCCAGGGTGCCGACCCGGCCGATACGAACCAGAAGGACGGCGAGTAAATGGATCCCCGCAGCGTCATCATCCGTCCCGTCATCTCGGAGAAGACCTACGCCCTGATCGCCGCTGGCAAGTACACCTTCCGGGTCGATCACCGGGCGCACAAGTACGAGATCAAGGACGCCGTCCAGAAGGCTTTCGACGTCGAAGTGGTGAAGGTCCGGACCTCGAAGGTCCGTGCCAAGCCGAAGCGTCGTGGCCTCCACTCCGGCAAGAGCCGCTCCTGGAAGAAGGCAATCGTGGAACTCGCCCCCGGCGAGACGATCGACCTCTTCGAAGGCGCAGCGGTAGAGGGCTAAGAAAGAGACTTATGGCAATACGCAAGACAAAACCGACCAGCCCGGGACGCCGCTTCGCGACGTACTCGATGCGCGAACAGGTCACCACCGGCAACGAGCCAGAGCGCACGTTGATCGAAGGCATCAAGAAGTCCGGCGGACGGAACAACAACGGCCGGATCACCAGCCGCCACCGTGGCGGAGGCGCCAAGCGCCGGTACCGGCAGATCGATTTCAAGCGACTCAAGGACGGGATCCCGGCCAAGGTCGCGACCGTCGAGTACGACCCGAACCGTTCCGCTTACATCGCCCTTCTTCATTACGCGGACGGCGCCAAGAGCTACATTCTGGCCCCGTCGACCATCAAGGTCGGCGACCTGGTCCAGTCGGGCGAGGGCGCGGACATCCGTCCCGGCCACTGCCTGCCGCTCAAGGACATGCCCGTCGGTACCGTCGTCCACAACGTCGAGATGCGCGCCGGCGAGGGAGGCAAGCTCGGGCGTTCCGCCGGAACTTCCATCCAGCTGGTCGCGAAAGAGGGCGAAATGGTCACCCTGCGTCTTCCGTCCTCGGAAATGCGCCTGGTCCGGGGCGAATGCCGCGCGACCATCGGAACCCTTTCGAACACCGACCACCAGAACATCAAGATCGGCAAGGCGGGACGCAACCGGCACAAGGGCAAGCGCCCGCAGAGCCGTGGTATCGCCATGAACCCGGTCGACCATCCGCACGGCGGTGGCGAAGCACACAAGACCCCGGGTGGCCATCCGGTCACGCCGTGGGGCAAGCCGACCCTCGGGTATCGCACCCGGAAAAAGGGCAAGGCGTCAGATCGTTACATCGTGCGCGGCCGCCGTCGCGGGAAGAAGAAGGGCAGATAGACCATGGGTAGATCAACCAAAAAGGGCCCGTTCGTCGAAGAACGCCTGATGAGCCGCATCAACGACATGAATGACGCCGGCGACAAGCAGATGGTCAAGACCTGGTCGCGCCGTTCAACCGTCTTCCCCGAGATGGTCGGTCACACGATCGCCGTCCACGACGGACGCAAGCACGTCCCGGTCTTCATCTCCGAGTCGATGGTCGGCCACAAGCTGGGCGAGTTCGCTCCGACCCGCACCTTCCGCTCCCACACCGGTGGCAAGGACTGATCATGGCGACCAAGCTCAAAGCCAAGAACAAGAACGGCGACACGAAAGAGCGCGAGCTCGTCTTCGCCACGGCCAAGTACGTGCGGGTCTCCCCGCGCAAGGTCCGGCTGATCGCCGACCAGGTCCGTGGCAAGCACATCGACGACGCCCGTTCGCTGCTCCAGTTTTCCCCCAGGTCCGCCGCCGAGGACGTTTCGAAAGTGATCGAATCCGCGGCCGCCAACGCCGAGGCCAATCACGACCTGATCGGTGACGAGATGGTCGTCCACGCGATCCGCGTCGACGAAGGCCCGACCCTCAAGCGGTTCCGGCCCCGCGCGATGGGCCGTGCGACCCCGATCCACAAGAGAACTTGCCACATCACCGTGGCGCTGACACCGGAAGACGAGGACTAGAACACCTATGGGACAGAAGATCCATCCCGAAGGCTTCCGAGTCGGCTACATCCATGACTGGAAGTCGAACTGGTTCGCCGAGAAAGAGTTTGCCGACCTGCTGATGCAGGATCTGGCCATCCGTGACCACATCGAGACGAAGCTGGCCCACGCCGGCCTGTCCGACATCACGATCCAGCGTCGCGGCGAAGTCGCCGTGGACATCCACACAGCCCGCCCCGGCATCGTCATCGGCAAGTCCGGTTCCGAAGTCGACGCGCTGCGCAAGGACCTTCACAAGATCACCGGCACCCCGGTAAAGGTCAACATCCGCGAGGTCAAGCGCCCCGAACTCGACGCCAAGCTGGTCGCCCAGTCGATCGCCGAGCAGCTCCAGAACCGGGTCGCCTTCCGACGCGCGATGAAGCGCGCCCTGACTTCGGCCATGCGCTCCGGCGCCAAGGGCGTCAAGGTCCAGATTTCCGGCCGCCTGGGCGGTGCCGAAATGGCCCGCACCGAGGGCTACTCCGACGGCCGTGTGCCGCTCCACACCATGCGCGCCGACATCGACTACGGATTCGTCGAAGCCAAGACCGGCACCGGACGCATCGGCGTCAAGTGCTGGATCAACAAGGGCGAAGTCATGCCCGAA
>JBPPMI010000056.1:0-2717 GCA_051305975.1 Solirubrobacterales bacterium | reverse complement strand
GCCGCGGGCGGGCCGGGTACACTGGGGATTGTGAATCCGACCTTCAACAGCCGAACCGCGGGCCTGCTTCTCGTGGCTACCGGCTGGGCGTTCTTCCTCGCGTTGGTCGGATCCCCGGAGATCCTGCTCTTCACCGCGCCGGTCTTTCTCCTGGCCGCGCCACTCGCGCTTGGCAGGTACGTCGGTGAAGAAGCCGTGGTCGCCCTGGCCCGGGTTGCTCGTCCGTCGGGGCGCACCCGCGCCGCGACTCCCGCTGTTCAACGGCTGACCCGGGGTTCGGTCCCGGGCACCCTCCTCATCGCTTCGAATCTCGCGGGTCGCGCTCCTCCAGTAGCCGCCTGAACCGGTCGATTCGCCGCTCTGGCGTGTTACCGGTGATGCTGTCCGTATGCAGTTAACGCGGGATCCAGGAGCCACACAATGAAGCGTCTCATCGGCACACTCGCTGTGCTCGCACTGCTTGCGGCAGTTCCGCAGGCTGCCGCCCACGAGGGCAACCCAAACTTCAGATCAGAAATCACGTCGATCACCCCGGCGGCGGCTGCCGACGGGCTGGAAGTCCAGGTCCAGAACTTCGATGACAACGTCCAGATCGTCAACCGGACGGGCAAGGAAGTCGAGATCGAGGGCTACGACGGTGAGCCTTACGTCCGCATGAGCCATGACGGCACGGTCGAGGTGAACCTGAACTCTCCCGCGTACTACCTGAACGAAGACCGCTTCGCGGACGTGTCGGTCCCGGAACGGGCCGATGCCAAAGCTCGGCCCGAGTGGGAGGTAGTGGACGACACCGGTGTCTTCTCCTGGCACGACCACCGCTCCCACTACATGGGGCTGAACACACCCCCTCAGGTGGAAGACGAGTCGACCGAGACCAAGGTCTTCGACTACACGATCCCGGTCTCGGTGGGCGGCAAGCCGGTCGAGATCAACGGGACGTTGACCTGGGTCGGCGACCAGTCGGGCATCTCGATCCTCCCGTTCATCCTCCTCGCTGTCCTGATCGTCAGCGGGGCGATCCTGATCCCGGTGATCCGGCGCCGTCGCGGCGATGACGACGACCAGCCCGGTTCCGGTGACGCTGCGGACGACAAGGAGCAGGCAGAGGCCTGGTGAGGCAGAAGTTCTTCCCGATATTGCTGCCGCTCGTCGCGGCGCTCCTCGCGATCCTGGTCCTGCCGGGATCGGCTTCGGCCCATGCCGTGCTCGAGTCCTCGACCCCGACACGCGGTCAGGTGCTCGAGCAGGCGCCGCCGGAAGTCAGCTTCGAGTTCAACGAGCCGGTCGAGGCAAGTTTCGGGGCCTTGCGGGTATTCGACATCGAAGGCAATGAGGTTCAGTCAGGGGAGAGCTTCCGCCCGGACGGTGACACGACGATCGGGGCTTCGCTTCCGGAAGACCTGCCCGACGGCACCTACACGGCGACCTATCGGGTGGTCTCAGCCGATGCCCACCCTGTCACCGGCGGGCTGGTCTTCACCGTCGGGCAGGGAAGCGGGGTCAGCGGCAAGACGATCTCGGAGTTGATCGCGCTGAGCGACTCGGGCCCGGTCACGGGAGTCGCCTTCTGGTTCGACCGCTGGATCGGGTTCATGGCGATCGCCCTCGCGGCCGGGTTGCTCGCCTTCCTCGTATTCCTCTGGAGCCCGCTAGCCGCCCGGCACAGGCAACTGCTCGAACCTCGAGCCGAGGAGGTGGGCCGGCGGTTCCGGCTTATCCTCGGAATCGCGATCGCGGCCGGGTTCATCGCGACGCTCCTCGCGATCCCGTTCCAGGGTGCTATCGCCGCTGGCACCGATTTCTGGACGGCACTGAAACCGGAGGTCTTCCGCGAGGTCGTCGACACGAGGTTCGGCCTCGTCATGGCCCTGCGGCTCCTGTCTTGGGCCTGCCTGATCCCGTTGGCGATCGTCGCAACCCGAATCCTGAGTCCCGGTATTCGCCGCTTCGGACCGACCGTGCTCTTCTCGATCGTCACCGTCGGCTTCCTCGTGATGTCGCCGGGCCTGGCGGGACACGCGTCCACCCAGGAGCCGGTCTGGCTGCTCTTCCCGTCGGACGTTCTCCACGTCGCGGCGATGTCGGTCTGGGCGGGCGGCCTGGCCGCACTGATCCTCCTGCTCCCCGTGGCCACACGCGGGTTGCCCCGGAGAGAGGACCGGAGCTCGGTCCTCACTGACTTCCTCCTCAGGTTCTCCACCGTCGCCTTGATCTGCGTCGGGCTGATCGCTGCCACCGGAACGATCCAGTCGATCATCGAGGTCAATTCGTTCTCCGCCTTCATCGACACCGCATTCGGCCGGGCAGTGCTCATCAAGATCGTCCTGTTCCTCGGGCTGGTCGGCCTCGGGGCCATGAACCGACGGCGGATCATCCCGGCACTGGTCGAACGCCGGGACCGGAAGGAGAGCCCCGGTGGCCCGGGACTGAGGATCCGCAACAACCTGCGCCTCGAAGTGGTGCTGGTCACGGTCGTTCTCGCCGTGACGGCGGCACTCGTCAGCTACCCGCCGCCGACGACGGGGACCACGGGACCGGTCAGCGGATCGGTGATGGCCGGACCCGACCTGCTCGAGTACACGGTCGACCCGGCCCGGACCGGCAGCAACGAGATCCACGTCTACCTCTTCGACAACGAGACGGGCGCGCCGGTCGAGATCCAGTCGCTCGACCTTTCGTTCTCGCTGCCGGACGCCGACATCGCCCCGATCGAAGCG
>JBPPMI010000055.1:0-11634 GCA_051305975.1 Solirubrobacterales bacterium | reverse complement strand
GGCGGGCGCATTCGAAGCAAAGAATGGTTGCGCTCTGTCCGAGTCTCGCTGAGTTCTGATAACTGCATCCAACTTGGTATTTCCGGTCTCAGTCTGAGACCCGGCCGCGTGAGTAAAACCAACTTGGATGTCTCGACCCGCTGACCGGTCCATGCCAGTACCTGCGGGCGGCCTAGACGGCTACTCGGTGCCTGAACCCTCGTTGGCTGTCCCCGGCTTTGCCTGTGGTCCGGTCCTTCCGTCCACCGGTTAATACGTGCGGTGGGGGTGTTCCGCCCGGAGCTCCCGTGGTGAGGACGGGAACGCCCCACCCCACCCCGCGCCACAACAGGGCAACCTCAACAATCTCAGCAGCCCCGGTGGCCATAGCCCTTCCACGGGAGCCGCACTTTTCGTTGGGATACGTTGTTGGTCTTCTCTGACTCGATCAGCGAGTTGAACGGGTCGAGGCGGAGCACGTAGGCGAAGCAGCCGCGGAGGCCGGTGACGTCGATCCACTGCTTGTCGTAATCGGACGGATAGATGTCCGACCAGCCGATCGACGTGCCGAGGGTCACCTCGTTCGCTTTCGGGTTCTGGTTACAGGCGGGATACACGGGATCCGACGGGGAATTCGGGGTCGGATCGGTCCGTTCGAGGTCACGGAAGCAGTAGAACTGCTTGGGGCCCGTCCGGACCAGCTTCCGTTTCCGGCCAAGGTTGCCGAGTTTCCAAAGCTCGAAGCGGAGCGGGTTGGCGACCTTCCAGTACGACCCGCCCCAGGAGTCGCCGACGTTGAAGAAGCGCAGGCGGGCCCGGGTGGGATAGAGGGCGACCCCGTTGCCGTTCCGGCGGTAGATCGCCTGGGTGACGTTCATCGAACGTTTCTGGTCGCGGCGGCCACGGACTTCCATCGGTCCCCGTCCCCGGCTCTGGATGTCGTTGGTCGCGCGCAACAGCACCAGTCCGCCGTCGGTGCGGGAGACGTACATGTCTGATGGCTTCGCGACTTTCAGGTCGGGACAACGCAGCTTGGCCAGGTTGGTCGACGGCTGGCAGGGCCCGTTGCCCTTCCCCGCGGCACTGTCGGTGAGGCTTGATCCGACGACGGCCACCAGGGCAGCGGCGATTCCCTGAACGAACTTCCGGCGCACCACCCAATTATTACCCAAAAGGATCTGAAGAAAGCGACGCCGCAGGGAGGCACCGCCAGATGTCCATTTGGGAAATCTGGCGCCCTGTTCAGAACTGTGAATTCTTCGAGTGGGCAGAAACCAAGAGCCCGTTCTCCTGATCTGGTTTTGCCCGCCCTCGCGGGAGACCGTCCCACTATCCGTACTGGACCAATAAGCTGCGTCAATGCGAATAGCCATGGGGGCCGACCACGCCGGTTTCGCTTTGAAAGAGGCAGTCAAGGGCCAGCTCGAATCTGCCGGCCATGAAGTCACGGATGTCGGTACCCATTCCGACGAGTCGGTCGACTATCCGCAGTTCGCGGCCGAGGCGGCAAGCCTGGTCGCCGGTGGCGAGGCCGACCGGGGCGTGATCGTCTGTGGGTCCGGCAACGGGGTCGCGATCGTCGCCAACAAGGTTCCGGGAATCCGGGCGGTCAACGCCCATGACGTGGCCGAAGCCGAGATGGCCCGCCGCCACAATGACATCAACGTGCTCACGCTGTCCGGCCTGCGGCTGAGCGCCGGGGAAGCCGGCGGAATCGTCGACGAGTTCCTGAAAGAAGGCTTCGAAGGTGGCCGGCACGAGCGCCGCGTCAACGAAATCGCGGACTTCGAACGGGCGGAAGCCTAGGGCCTCCGGGCTCCCGGGCCGGACATGACCGGGCGTCTCTACGGCCTCGCCGGGTTCTGCGTCCGGCATCGCCGGATCGTTGTCGCTTTCTGGGTCGTGCTCGCGATCGGCATCAGCCTGCTCGCCGGAGCAATGGGCAAGCAGTACGCCGATGACCTGACCCTGCCGGGCAAAGACAGCCAGGCGGCCACCGATCTGCTGGCCGACAAGTTCCCGGGTCAGGCGAACGGAACCATCCCGGTGCTCTACAAGGCCGAAAAAGGGGAGATCACCGACTCCTCGAACGAGAAGACCGTCAAGTCCTCGGTCGCCGAACTCGGCAAGGACGAGCAGGTCACGTCGATAGTCAGTCCTTTCAGTCCGGCCGGTGCCGCCCAGGTCTCGAAGGACGCGGAGATCGCGTACGCCTCGATGATCCTCCGCGACGCGCCCGGTGACATGAGCAACGAGGACGCCGATGCCCTGGTCGACAAGGCCCGGGATTCCGCTCCCGGCATGGAGGTGGCGGTCGGCGGATACCTCGGCGATCAGGTCTCGTCGCCTTCGACCGAATCGAGCGAAGTGGTCGGCCTGGTCGTGGCGATGCTCGTCCTCGCACTCACTTTCGGCACGGTCGTGGCGATGGGTCTGCCGATCCTGACCGCGATCTTCGGGCTCACCGTGAGCATGGGCATGCTGGCGGTCTTCAGCAACTTCGCCACGATCTCGACGGTGGCACCGACCCTGGCTACGATGATCGGACTCGGCGTCGGCATCGACTACGCCCTGTTCGTGGTCACCCGGCACCGGCAGGCGATGCACGAAGGGCACGAACCACCCGAGGCCGCCGCCCGCGCGGCAGCCACAGCCGGTGGAGCGGTCGTCTTCGCAGGGACCACGGTAGTCCTGGCTCTGCTCTCCCTGGGCCTCGCCGGGATCCCCCTGGTCTGGACCCTCGGCTACTCGGCCGCGATTGCCGTGCTGGTGGCGATGGCCGCATCGGTCACGCTCCTGCCGGCGATCCTCGCGATGATCGGTCACGGGATCGACCGGCTTCCGATCCCGCTGCCCCACGACACGTCTGCCAACCACGAGAGCCACGGATGGCGGCGCTGGGCAGAGGGGGTGGCCCGCCGGCCGGTTCTGGCCGTAGCGGTCAGCGTGCTCGTCCTGCTGGTCATCGCCCTCCCGGTACGAAACCTCGATCTCGGCCAGGAAGACGATTCGGCGATGCCGACCTCGACCGATGCGTACAAGGCGTACCAGCTCACCGCCGAGGGTTTCGGCGTCGGCAACAACGCCCCGCTGCTGATCGCCATGGAAGTCGGTGCCAAAGCCGACGTGTCGTCGCTCGAAAAGGCCGTTGGGAAGGTCGACGGGATTGCTGCGGTCACCCCGGCGGAGTTCGACAAGGCGGGTGATGCCGCGATCTTCACCGCCGTGCCGACTACCGCACCTTCTTCGTTCGCCACCCAGGACACCGTGAATTTCCTTCGGGACACGACCATCCCGGGTGCGCTCGATGGCACGAAGTCGGTCGCCCACGTCGGCGGATCGACTGCCGGCAACATCGACCTGGCCGAGGAGATCGGCGACAAACTGCCCCAGGTCATCTTCACGGTGGTACTGCTTTCCTTCTTCGTCCTGGTGCTTGCTTTCCGCTCGCTCGTCGTCCCCCTGCAGGCCGCGGTGATGAACCTGCTCTCGATCGGTGCGGCCTACGGGCTCGTGACCTTCGTGTTCCAGGAGGGGCACGGCGCCAGTCTGATCGGCCTCGAAGGCGCAGTACCGGTGGTGAGCTTCCTGCCCCTGGTCATGTTCGCGATCCTGTTCGGGCTCTCGATGGATTACGAGGTTTTTCTGCTGACCCAGATCCGGGAGGCCTTCAAGAAGACGGGGGACAGCGACTCGGCGGTGATCATCGGGGTCACCAGTTCGGGCCGGGTGATCACTTCGGCGGCGTTGATCATGGTCGCTGTTTTCTTCAGTTTCGTCCTGAGCGGGGATCCCGTCGTCAAGCAGTTCGGGGTGGGCCTGGCGTTCGCAGTGGCCATCGACGCCACCATCGTCCGGTGTTTGTTGGTCCCTGCCGTGATGATCCTGATGAAACGGTCGAACTGGTGGTTCCCGGACCGGCTCGATCGCATCGTGCCGCGAATCGACATCGAAGGCAATGAGTACTTCGATATGCGGGAGACCGACGCGCAATTGCGCAACCGGTAGGACCCATGGCGTTGCTACCCTCACTGTCCGTCTGATTAACGTAAACCCAGCCCCGAGGCTGGCCCGAGTCGAAAGGTCCCCTGTCGAAATGAGCACAGTCTCCGAGCAGATGCTCGACGCCGAACTGGTTGATGTCGATCCCGAAGTGGCGGCCGCGCTCGACGGTGAGCTTGCCCGTCAGCGGGACACGCTCGAGATGATCGCGTCGGAGAACTTCGTGCCGCGGGCAGTGCTCGAGGCCGCGGGATCGGTCCTCACCAACAAGTACGCCGAGGGTTACCCCGGCCGCCGGTACTACGGCGGCTGCGAACAGGTCGACATCGTCGAGACCCTCGCGATCGACCGGGCCAAGGAACTGTTCGGGGCCGGTCACGCGAACGTCCAGCCCCACTCCGGCGCCCAGGCCAACAACGCCGCCTACATGGCGCTCATCGATCCGGGTGACACGATCATGGGACTCGCGCTCGACCACGGAGGCCACCTGAGCCACGGGATGAAGCTGAACGTCTCCGGCAAGCTCTACAACGTCGTGCCGTACCACGTGTCCCGCGAAGACCTGCGGGTCGACATGGACGAGGTCGCCCGCCTCGCCGAAGAGACGAAGCCCAACCTGATAGTCGCCGGCTGGTCCGCGTATCCGCGCCAGCTCGACTTCGCCGCCTTCCGGGAGATCGCCGATTCGGTCAACGCGAAACTGATGGTCGACATGGCCCACTTCGCGGGTCTCGTCGCTGCCGGCGAGCACCCGAACCCGGTGCCTTACGCCGACGTGGTCACTTCGACCATCCACAAGACCCTCGGTGGTCCCCGCAGCGGAATGATCCTCAGCACCGAGGACCTGATGGCGGACATCAACCGTGCCGTGTTCCCGGGGCAGCAGGGCGGACCCCTGATGCACGTGATCGCCGCCAAGGCCGTCGCGCTGGGACTTGCTTCGACCGATGAGTTCGCCGAGCGGCAGCGCCGTACCATCGCCAACGCCCAGGCTCTGGCCGCCGGATTGATCGACGGTGGCATCGACGTGCTGACCGGTGGCACCGACGTCCACCTCGTGCTGGTCGACCTGACTTCGACCGGTCTCGACGGACAGACCGGTGAGGACCGTCTGGACCAGGTCGGCATCACCGTCAACCGCAACGCGATCCCTTTCGACGAGCGGCCGCCGATGAACCCGTCCGGGCTCCGGATCGGCACCCCGGCGCTCACCACCCGCGGTTTCCAGCCCGAAGACATGACCGAAATCGCGGCGATCATCGCGACCGCCCTCGCGGACGGCTTCGAGGCCCAGCGGGAATCACTGATCGGCCGCAGCCGCGCGCTGATGGACAAGTACCCGCTTTATCCCGGCCTCGGTTGATTCTTTGACCACCAAAGTGGCGCTGCGGCGATGAAGGTCTGGTTCGACTGCACCGCGGCAGCGCATCCGCTGGTCCTGAAGCCGGTCATCGACCGGTTCAAGGAACGCGGCGATGAGGTCCTCGTCACCGCCCGCGAATACGGCCAGACGGTCGGCGTCCTCGACCTGCTGGGCATCGAACACACCGTGGTCGGTGCGCATGGTGGCGGCTCGGCGTTCGGCAAAGGCCGTGCTCTCGCCGGCCGCTCGCTGAAGCTCGGCCGCATCGTCTGGAAGTTCCGTCCTGACCTGGCGGTGGCCCACGGATCGGTCGACCTGGCCCTGGTCTCCGCCACGTACTTCATCCCTTCGGCCCAGCTCCAGGACTACGAGTTCGCGGGGCTGCAGCGCCAGCTGGCCTTCCGGGTCGCCAAGCGGGTGCTGGTTCCGGACACGATCCCGCCGGAGCGCATGGCCAAGGTCGGTGCGAAGGGCGAGAAGCTCGTGCGGTACCCCGGCCTCAAGGAGGACTACTACCTGGCCGGGTTCGAGCCTGATCCGGCCGTGATCGAAGAGCTCGGAATCGACCGGGAGCGGGTGCTGGTCGTGGTCCGTCCGCCACCGGAGACCTCCGAGTACCACGCCGACAACCCCCTTTACGAACAGGTGCTCGAACGGCTGGCCGGGGCCGACAGCGTGACCGCCGTGGTCATTCCCCGCACCGAATCCCAAGGTGGCGCCGCCCGGGGCCGGAACTCACCGAACCTGATCGTGCCCGGCCACGCGGTCGACGCCCAGAGCCTGATCGCGTACGCCGACCTGGTGGTCAGCGCCGGTGGAACCATGAACCGAGAAGCGGTCGCACTCGGCACGCCGGTCTACACGACGTTCGCCGGAAAGATGGGTGGGGTGGACGAAGCCCTGATCGCCGAAGGCAAGCTGCTCGTGCTGGAAAGCCCCGAACAACTTGAACTGGTGAAGAGAACCGGAACCCCCGGAGCGAGAGAACCAAGAGACCCGGAAATCCTGGTCGAGGGCGTCCTCGGGGCCCTGGGATCAGACTGGACCCCTCCAGAATGACCCGGAGGTTGAGCTGCCGCGATCCAAGTCGCACAGCGAGACCATCCGTGACTTCTATCGAGCGAAGTGACTTGGATCCCTTGTTCCTGGCTTGGATTCCTTATTCATCGGCACACCCGTCCGTCTTCTGCAACTGAGACGCTGTGCCGATATGGAAGGGACCTCCGACGCGATATTTGCCTTCCTGACCGCGGCCTTGATCTGCTGGGCCCTCGTCCCGGTCGCCGAATACTTCGCTAGGCGAGTGGGGGCGATCGACAACCCCGGCCCCCGCAGCGTCCACACCGAACCCACCCCCCGCATGTCGGGGCTGGCCATCCTGGTCGGCATCGAGATCGCCGGCTGGATCTGGCTGCCGAACGACAACGAAGTCACCGCAATCCTGCTCGGCGCGGTCGCGGTCGCAATCGTCGGGGCGCTCGACGACATCTTCGACCTGCCCGCGCTCGTCAAGCTGATCGGCCAGGCGGCAGGCGCCTCCATCCCCGTGATCGCCGGGGTCCGCCCGGACGTCCTGACCATGCCGTTCATCGGCGGCTTCGAACTGGGATGGACCGCATACCCCCTGACCATCATCGGCATCGTCGCGGTGATCAACATCACCAACCTGATCGACGGCATCGACGGCCTCGCCGCCGGGGTGATCGCGATCGCCGCGACCGCGATGGCCGTCATCGCCCTTTCCCTGGACCGCACCGAAGCGGGCATCCTGGCTGCGGTCACCGCCGGCGGCGCCCTCGGCTTCCTGCGCCACGGGTTCCCGCCCGCCTCGAGCTTCATGGGGGACACCGGCTCCAACCTGCTCGGCTACATGATCGCCATCGTCTCGATCCAGGGGGCACTCAAGACGAATGCGGTGGTGGCACTGGCTTTTCCCCTGGTCATCCTCGCGGTACCGATCTTCGACACCGCCTTCGTGATCGCCAAGAGACTCAAATACCACCAGCCGATCTACCAGGCGGACCGCTGGCACTTCCATCACCGCATGGCGAACATCGGTTTCTCGCAGCGGCGCACGCTCGCGTACCTCTACGGCTGGACCCTGGTCCTGGCCGGTCTCGCCCTGGCCCTCCGGCTGGTGCCGTACAGCGACGATCGTGGCAACTTCGACCTGCCCTGGACCATCTTCATGGTGGCTGTGATCATGGCCGCGATCGGGGTCACGATTTACCTGGTCTACGTGCTCGAGATCATCAAGGGGCCGCGTGCCCGTGGCAGCACCGGTGAATAGTCGGTTTTTGGCTTTGCCAAGCTATTAGTGTCACTTGTCACGTTGCCCCGAGGGGGCCGCGTTTCACAATCGGTTCGGATATAGTCCCGACCCCTTGACGACGCTCGCCGCAAAGAGATCCCTCGAAAGGGACATGGGTAGACGCAGCCTCAACATTCTTGCCAACCTGGACCTGATCGTCCTCGCGATCGCGCTGCCGGTATTCATCCTTCTCGACCTGACCCTGGTGGCCTACGCCGTCGCCGCCGGCATGTGGCTCCTTTCACGGCTCATCCACGCGGTTGCCGAGAAGAAGGCCAACGAGAACCTCAAGGCCGGAAAGCGGAACACCGCGATGGGCACGATCGCCGCGACTTCGCTCGGCAGCGCCTGGATCATGGCGCTGGCGATCCTGGTCGCCGGAGCGATCGACCGTGACGTCGGCCTCTACGCCGCCATCCTCCTCGTAATAGTCTTCACTCTCCGCCTCGCGTCCCGCGGCCTCGTCCATCTTGCGAAGTCGGACATCGAGGAGGGCGCAGCATGAGTGCCGGTACCGAGCTGGACACCGAAGTGGAGAACGAGATCGACCGCGAAGTCGAAGCAGAAGCCAAGAAGGGCGGCCTTTCCACCAAGGCCAAGGTCCTGCTCGGCTTCGCCGTCTTCTTCGGACTGACGATCCTCGTCGGAATCCTCTTCGGCAGCGACGGCAAGAACGAGTCCTTCAAGCCGCAGGACGAGTTCAAGCTCGACCAGTGGATCCCGATCAACATCGCGGGCATCGACCTTTCGATCAACAAAGCGGTCGTTTACCTGCTCCTCGCTTCGGCCCTGACGATCGGCATCATGCTCTACGTCGCCCACCGCATGAAGCAGAAGCCGGGCCGACTCCAGACAGCCGTCGAAGTCGCTTACGACGTCGTCAAGGTGGACATCACCGGCGGCAACATCGAAGACGAGCGACTGGCCCGCAAGTGGTTCCCGTTCCTCGCGACCCTCTTCTTCTTCATCTTCTTCTCGAACATGATCGGTTACATCCCGCTGCCGACCAACACCCACGAGACGATCAGCATCTTCGGCCTCGAAATACCTTCCTTCGCCCTCTATGCGGCAACCGCGAACATCGCGATCCCTCTCGCGTTGACACTAGTTGTCTGGGTTTCGTACCACTACGAAGGCGTCCGGGCCAAGGGCATCGTCAAGTACCTGGCGAGCTGGCTTCCGTCCGGCCTAGAGGACATGAACCCGATCGGCAAGGCACTGATCTTCCTGATCGAAGTCGTGTCCCACTTCGTGCGACTGATCTCGCTCTCCGTGCGACTCTTCGCCAACATCCTTTCCGGCCACCTCCTGTTGCTCTTCATGGGTGGCGGACTGGCAGTCCTCCTGGGAATCGCGTCACTCGGCGTGCTCACCTTCCCGATGGCCTTTGCCTTCTACGTATTCGAAGTGGGCATCGTGGCCACGCTGCAGGCCTTCATCTTCTCCATCCTGACCGCTATCTACATCGGCGGAGCCACCGCCGAAAGTCACTGACCAAAGGAGTCACCAAAACATGGATCCGACAATTGTTATCGCCGAAGTCACCGACGCAGGCGTCACCGACGCCGGCAAGGCGATCGCTCTCGGCGTAGGTGCCGGACTCGGCTCGATCGGCGCCGGTATCGGCATCGGTTTCATCTTCGGCAAGGAGATCGAATCGGTCGCCCGCCAGCCCGAACTCAAGTCCGAGCTGCAGTCGATCCGCTGGCTCGGCTTCGCTCTGACCGAGGCTGTCGCCTTCTACACCTTCATCTTCGCGCTTATCGCGTTCTTCCTCTAGGCCACAAGTGGAGCCGGTTTTCGCACAAATAATCGGGTTCATCCCCCTCGCCGCGGAAGCGGCGGAGGAAGAGGGCGGCAGCTTCCTGGTCACGCCGGGCGTGGGTCTGATGATCTGGACCCTCGCCGTCTTCGCGTTCACCCTGTGGATCCTCAAGAAGTTCGCGTTCCCCGCGATCACCGAGGCGATCGACAAGCGCGCGGCGACCATCCGCGAGAGCCTGGAGTCGGCCGAGAAGCAGCAGGCCGAGTCCGAGAAGATCCTGGCGGAGTACCGCCAGCGCCTGACGGAAGCCCGTGAGCAGGCCGACGACATAGTGGTCCGGGCGCGCAAGGCGGCCGACACCACCAAGTCTGAAGCTGCGGCCGAAGGACAGGCCAAGCGTGAGGAACTGGTCGACGCCGCCAAGCGCGACATCGAAGCCGAGACCCGCCGGGCCCTGGACGACATCCGCAAGGAAGTCGCCAACCTGACGATCCTCGCCACCGAACAGGTGACCCGCCGGTCGCTCGACGACGCCGCTCACAAAGAGCTCGTCGAAGAAGCGTTGCGCGAGGTCGACTTCTCCGCCCTGGCGGGAGACAGCAAGGACTGATGGAAGCACTCGCCCGCGTATATGCCGAGTCCCTCTTTGGCGTCGCCAAGGAGAAAGGCTCCCTGGACGTCGTCCGGGAACAGCTTGCGCAGTTCACGGAAGCCCTCGAAGGCGACCGTGATCTCGAGGTGTTCTTCTTCAGCCCCTATTTTTCGTCCGCCGAGAAGCTCGACGGACTCAACAAGTCCGTCGATGACGCGGACCCGGAGTTCCTCAACTTTCTCGAACTGCTGATCGAGAAGCACCGGATGCCGGCGATTTTCCGGATCCAGCGCGAGTACGAGGACCTCTGGAAGCAGGAGAACAAGCGACTTGACGTGACTGTGATCAGCGCAGTCGAACTGGACCCCGCCGTGGCCGAAGAGGTCGGTGCCGAGGTCGAGCGTCAGACGGGCCGCGAGGTCGAACTGACCAGCCGCGTCGATGAAAAGATCATCGGCGGAATCGTGCTGCAGGTCGGGAACATGGTTCTCGACAGCAGCATCAGAAATAACTTGGAGAAACTCCGCCAGAGCGTTGCTCGGGCGGCATAAGGAGGACTGGAACCGCAATGCAGATCAAGCCAGACGAGATTGCCAGCATTCTGCGGCAGCGCATCGAGGGCATCGACCCGGGAAGCGCCGACCTGTCCGAGGTGGGCACGGTCCTGTCGATCGCGGACGGAATCGCCCGCATCCACGGCCTCGACAACTGCATGTCCCTCGAGATGCTCGAGCTGCCTCACGGCGTAACCGGACTTGCACTCAACCTGGAAGCCGACAACGTCGGTGCTGTGCTCTTCGGCGACTGGGAAAAGATCGTCGAAGGCGACACCGTCAAGCGCACCAAGCGCCTGCTCGAGATCCCGGTGGGCGAGGAATACCTCGGCCGCATGGTCGATCCGCTCGGCCGCCCGCTCGACGGCAAGGGTGACATCAACACCGGCAAGACCCGCCCGGCCGAGTTCAAGGCCCCCGGAGTCATCGCCCGCCAGCCCGTGCGTGAGCCGATGCAGACCGGCATCAAGTCGATCGACGGCATGATCCCGATCGGCCGAGGCCAGCGAGAGCTGATCATCGGCGACCGCCAGACCGGCAAGACCGCCGTTGCGCTCGACACCTTCATCAATCAGAAGCAGGCCAATTCCGGCAAGGACGAGAGCCAGAAGCTCTATTGCATCTACGTCGCGATCGGCCAGAAGCGTTCGACCGTCGCCCAGATCGTCCGCCAGCTCGAGGAAAACGGCGCGATGGAATATACCATCGTTGTCGCCGCGACCGCTTCGGAGCCCGCGCCGCTGCAGTACCTCGCGCCCTATACCGGCGTGACGATGGGCGAATTCTTCCGCGACAACGGCATGCACGCGGTGATCGTCTATGACGATCTGTCGAAGCAGGCCGTCGCCTACCGCCAGATGTCGCTGCTGCTGCGCCGTCCGCCGGGCCGCGAAGCCTATCCGGGCGACGTCTTCTACCTCCACAGCCGCCTGCTTGAGCGCGCCGCCAAGATGAACGACGACAATGGCGGCGGCTCGCTGACCGCGCTGCCGATCATCGAAACCCAGGCCGGCGACGTCTCGGCCTATATCCCGACCAACGTCATCTCGATCACCGACGGGCAGATCT
>JBPPMI010000054.1:0-2537 GCA_051305975.1 Solirubrobacterales bacterium | reverse complement strand
CCGGACGGCCGATCGGGATGATCATCGCGGCCATTGCACGGGTCTGCTCGGGGATGCCGAGCTGGATTTCCTCGCCGCCCGGGCCGGTGAGCGTTTCGGCACCCTCCTTGGCGGCGGTCAGGCGGGTCTCGACGAAACCGAAGGCGACCGCGTTCACGTTGATCTTGAACTGGCCCCACTCCTTGGCCAGGGTCTTGGTCATGCCGACGACGGCGGACTTGCCGGCGCTGTAGTTGACCTGACCGGCGTTACCCATGGTGCCCGAGATCGACGAGATGTTGATCAGCTTGCGGAAGACTTCCTGGCCCTCGGCAGCTTCGGCCTTGGCGGCTTCTCGCCAGTGGGGGGCGAGGGCACGAGCGACCCGGAACGGGACGATCGTGTGAATGTCGAGCATCGCCTGGAACTGTTCGTCGGTCATCTTGTGGGCGACGCCGTCCCAGGTATAGCCGGCGTTGTTGACCACGATGTCTACAGAACCGAAAGCCTCGTTGGCGGTCGCGACCAGCTCGTCGGCGGCCTTCGGTCTGGTCATGTCACCGGCGTAGACGGCGGTCTCGCCGTCGATCTCCGAAGCCGCCTGCTCGGCTGCGTCGGCGTCGAGGTCGTTGATCAGCACCTTCGCGCCGTTGGTGGCGAAGAGTTCAGCGGTAGCCCGTCCGATTCCTCGCGCTGAACCGGTGACGATCGCGCTCTTGCCTTCCAGAAGTCCCATCAGATTTGTCTCCTTATCAGATTGATTCTGCGCACTATAGGTGGAATTGAAGGTCGGATGCGGCCCCTCCCGGGCAGGATCCCGGCTCTGGGAGCGGCTCTTTGCCGACCGCAATGGTTTGGCAAGGGGGCTGCAACGCCGGTTCTGGACTCTGTGGTCCTCAACCGACCTCACCCATCCAAGGACTCCCAAATGAACTCCACTGACCAAAGCAAATCCGCAATCACCGATCTGGTCCGCGCCGGCCTGATCGTCGTCGCCGTCCTCTTCGTCGTGATGCTGGTCGATGCCGCTTCATCCGTGGCCGCCAACGTCTCGTACGTCGGAAACGACGGCAACGTCTACCGAACATCGCCCGACGGCGCCCTGAAGGAGCAGCTGACCACCGACGGTGGAGGGCAGTACCGCTACATCACCCCGACCCAGAAGAACGACGGCACCGTCGTTGCCGTCAAGAAGGTCAGCGGGGTCCTCGGCCTTCGCACACTTCATCCGCCCGAGCGACAGGGCGGTCGTCGACAGCTGGATCCTCCCGAAAACCGGTGCCGGCTCGTTCGTGCCGTTCAACAGCGCTGCGATCTCACCGGACGGTGGTGTCCTCACCTACGACTGGCACTATTTCGACTGCTGGACCAACCCCTGCACGCTGAATCAGAGGGTCTCGTTCATCGCTGGTCCCGGTGTCACCAACCCTGCCTCTTCAACTGCCACACGTACTACATCCGGCCGCGGTGGATCCCGGGGACCCCTTACGCCGGCTTCGTCGACACGAACTTCAACCGGGTCTGGGTCCAGAAAGCAAACTCGGCCGAGCCGACCGCCTGGCTCGGGTTCCAGAATCCGGCCTCGGGCGACATGGAGAGCTTTGACGTCTCGACCAACGGCCGGACCGTCCTCGAGGTCACGCCGGAAAAAAGCAACGCCTCCGAGTTCTCCTTCTGGAACAACAACGGCACGCCGCCGGCCGGAACCCCGACCTACCGCTGCTCGGCGGTCGGAATTGCGACGGCGCCGGCCTACCCGCGCTTCTCGCCCGACGGCAGCCAGATCACCTGGCAGAACAACGGCAGCGTCTATGTGGCGCCGGTTCCGGCCCAGAGCACAGGCGGCAGCTGCACCCTGCAGGCGACGAAGACCGCCGACGGCAAGGAGCCTTCGTGGGGAGTGGCAACCCTGACCCCGACCGGACAGACGGGTCCGACCGGACCGACCTCGCCGACGAACCCGACAGGCCCCACAGGCCCGACGAACCCCACGGGGCCGACCGGACCCACGAACGCGACCGGTCCTACCGGTCCGGCGAGCCCGTCGGTCGTCAAGGTCAAGCGCGGAAAAGCGGGCAGGCTCGCGGTGACCGTCGCTGCGTCAGGCAGGACCGTGACCGGGGTGAAGGTCTGCGTCACCGTGAACAAGTCGAGCCGGAGGACAGTGAAGCCGGCACCTTGTTCGACCATCAAGAGTCTCGCGGCAGGTGCCACCACCAAAGTGAATTTCAACGTCAGGACGACGAAGAAAGCAAAGGGAATTCACACGGTGACAGTAAGCGCGGCAGCCCCGGGAGTGGCCGGAATGACCTCCAAGGCCAAAGTGAAGATCAAGAAGTAGCCCAAAGGAAACACCTGCCAAGAACAGAACCTCGCCTTTTTCCTCGATTACGGGTGAAAAGGCGAGGTTCTGTCCTTTTGGCGGGTTATCGTCGAGCCTTCGCACTACGTCCCGGAGGTTTCATGAAGGTCCTGGTTGGTTTCAAAGAATTCATTGCCCGCGGCAACGTCGTTGACCTGGCGGTCGCGGTCGTCATCGGTGCCGCTTTCACCGCTCT
>JBPPMI010000053.1:0-6436 GCA_051305975.1 Solirubrobacterales bacterium | reverse complement strand
CTGAGCGCGCCTGGACTTCGTCGACTGTCGCACGGTTCGCTCATTGACGTGGGTCAAATCGCTTCACCGGCTCCCTTACTCCTCGCCAGCCACGCTCAGGACACCCGCTTACGTTCTTTGGACAGCCGAGCGCCGGCTGCCCTGGGAATACCGTCAAGCCGTCTAGTCCGCCCGGAGGTAACTGGCATAGACATGGTCAGCTGGTCGAGACATCCAAGTTGGTTTTACGAACGTGGCCGGTCTTCGACTGAGACCGGAAACACCAACTTGGATGCAGTTATTCAGAACTCACCGAGACTCGAACAGGACGCAACCATTCTCTACTTCGAATGCGCCCGCCAACGCGGTAGACCGACCCGCACAACCTGCCAAGTTGGCGACTCGCCAAATAAATTTGCGGCTCTCCGAAACTTCGCTTCTTCGGTGGGTTCCAACCAGTGCCAGTTCACTACGAAGGGATCTTGATGCGCTCCGCTAACCGGCTTTTGACTTCGATCAGCCTGATGTTCGTGGTCATGGCGGGTTTCTTCGTTGCCGGCGCTGGTCAGGCATCCGCTTCCGGTGAGATCGAACTGGACGTCGTGTCTTCCCGGCCCGACATGGCCAGCGGAGGCAGCAGCCTCGTCCAGGCCACGCTTCCTCCTTCCGGCGACCCGGACAACCTGAAGGTCGCGCTCGACGGCAAAGGGGTGACCTCGGCGTTCAAGGCTGTCTCCGGCAATGAGCGCAAAAGGCGGGCCCTGCTCGACCTCTCGGGCGGAGGAACCGTCACGGCTTCGCTGCCAGGCCACACGACCGCGAAGCTCCTGATCGTCGACCACTCGGTCAACGGTCCTATCCTGTCCGGCAACCGCCAGACCCCCTTCGTCTGTGAGACCCCCGGCGGGCCGATCGACCCCGCCGACTGCAATACGAACATCAAAGTCGAATACCGCTACCGCCTCGAATCCGGTGGCGGCTGGGTCACCGTGAACAGCCCCGCGGAGATCCCCGACACCGCGCTCCTCCTGACCACCACGACCTATCCCACCGGTGACCGGCCGAACGGCGTCGTGGCTCCTCAGGTGATGCGGGTCGAGACCGGAACCGTGAACCGGGCGAACTACCGGATCGCCTTCCTGATCGAGCCGGACAACCCGAACCTCCCCGGACCCGGCTACAACGACCGCTTGATCTACAGCTTCGGTGGCGGCTGCGCTGCCGGCTTCGTCCAGGGCCCCATCAACGTCAACTCCTACCTGCGTGTCGGCGACGTACTCGGCGGCTACGCCACCACCGGCTCCTCGCAGAACGCGTTCGGTACCCGCTGCTCGGACTCGATTTCCGCCGAAACCGTCTCGATGGTCAAGGAACACTTCATCGAGACCTTCGGGGAGCCGGACTTCGTGCTCGGCAAGGGTGGCTCCGGCGGCGCTATGGCCCAGCAGATGATCGGCAACAACTTCCCCGGTCTGCTCGACGGATTGCAGATCAGCAACTCTTTCACCGACAACGCCTTCCCCGGCAACCAGCTCATGGACTGCCGCCTGATCAACGAGTTTCTCGCGACATCCGAGGCGGCAGGCTGGACGACCGAAGAGAAGAGGGCGGTCAAGGGCCTCGCCCGCGAGACCGCCTGCGCGATCGTCTACGGCGCGTTCGGCCACAACTTCTTCGACCCGGGCGGAGCCTGCCCGCCGGAACTGGCGCCGAACACGGTCTTCGACCCGAACACCAACCCGGTTGGCACCCGTTGCACCATCTACGAAGGCAACATCAACGTCTATGGCAAGGAGGCGAGCGGCCTGGCCCGCCGGCCCGTCGACAACGTCGGAGTGCAGTACGGGCTCGAGCCGCTGAAGCGGAGAGTGATCACCGTCGACCAGTTCCTCGACCTGAACGAGAGCGTCGGGGGCATCAGGCAGTACGACGGTGTGTCGGTCCCGTCACGTTCCGCGGCCACCAACGAGGCGCTGCGCATCGCCTACGGCTCCGGCCTGCTGAACGAAGGCGGCGCCGGCCTCGCCAGCACCCCGGTCATCGACAACCGGAACTACAGCATCGAGACCATGGACAACGGACACCAGATCATCCACGCGCTCTCGATGCGCGAACGCCTGCTGGACGCGAACGGCGACCCGGACGGCAACGGCCAGGCCGGCACCCAGGTGATCTGGACCAGCCCCCGGAGCCTCGACGACACGCTCCAGCTCCGGACTATGGATCGCTGGGTGACCGCCATCAAGAACGACACTTCGGCCGCGACCGAACGCGAAAAGGTCCTGAATAATCGGCCCGGTCCGACCACGGGATCTCCGGCAGCCGCGGACGCCTGCTTCTCGGACGACACCGGCACCCTGATCGCCACGGAGACCCAGACCCGAGATTCCGGCACCTGCGGCACCGAGTTCCCATCTTCGTCGGGACCTCGCCAGGAAGCTGGGCAGCCGCTCGCGAACGACATCCTCAAGTGCCAGCTGAAGCCGGTCGACCAGTCCGAGTACGGCGTGGCCCTGACCCCACCACAGCTTGCCCGCCTCCAGGCGATCTTCCCGCAGGGCACCTGCGACAACTCGAAGCCGGGCGTCGAGCAGCAGATCAGCCGGAAGAGCTGGCGAGTACTGGCGGCCAGCGCTACCCCTGACTGGGCGGCTCCCGACACCGCGATCTCGTCGTCCCTCAGGAAACGCGGCCAGTCGGGCCAGGTGAAGCTGCTCTTCACTTCGTCCCAGACTGGCTCATCCTATGAATGCCGTTTCGACTCGGCTAAGTTCACCGCCTGCGTGGCACCCCTCACCCGCAGCTCGCTGCGGGTCGGCTACCACTCATTCGAGGTGAGGGCGACCGATATCGCCGGCAACACCGACACCTCCCCGGCCAGAGCCGGCTTCATCGTCGGCTATCCGAAGGCCCTGATCGGCACCCCCTCGAAGGTGATCAGGATCGACGGCCGCGGCCGGGGCTACGCCCGGGTCCGCTGCACCCTGACCGGGATGAAGTCCTGTTACGGGAGGGCGACGGTCTCAGTGAAAGGCAAGGTCTTCGGCCTCAAGCGGAAGCGTGCCCGCAAGGACATCCGCGTCACCTCCCGCAAGTACAAAGTCAAGGCGGGCAGGCGAGCGATCAAGCTGAAGCTGAGCGGGCAGGCCAAACGCAAGCTGCAACAGAAGGGCCGTCTGCGAGCGAAGGTCGTCTTCACCGTCGGCCAGGCCGGAACGAATCCGAAGCGTGTGGTTCGCACCCTGAAGCTGGTCCGACAGCGTTGACCCGGGGCTGAACCAAGGGTCTATCGGGGATAACCCTGAGGCCCGTTTTTGGGCGTGTCAGATTGCTACGGTGACGCATCATGGAATCCACGCTCTCGTCACCGACCGAATCCGAAACTCCCGAATTCTCGATCGTCAAGGCGAGCGGGGTGGAGCGAATCTACGGCGCAGGGCAAGCCGAAGTCCGGGCGCTCGACGGCGTCGATGTGACCTTCGAGAAGGGCCGCTACACCTCGATCATGGGGCCGTCCGGCTCCGGCAAGTCGACGCTAATGCACATCCTCGCCGGGCTCGACAAGCCGACTGCCGGGACCGTCGAGGTCGACGGCACGGATATCACCAGGCTCGATGACGGCGAGCTGACGCAGCTCCGCCGCGACAAGCTCGGCTTCGTCTTCCAGTTCTTCAACCTCCTTCCGGTCCTCTCGGCCGAGGAGAACATCGTGTTGCCGCTCTCGATTGCGCGGCGGAAGCCCGATCAGGCCTGGGTAGACGAGGTCATCGAGCGGGTCGGCCTTTCCGACCGCCGCAAGCACCGTCCCTCCGAGCTCTCCGGCGGCCAGCAGCAGCGGGTCGCGGTGGCCCGTGCACTGGTGACGAAGCCAGCCGTTCTGTTCGCCGACGAACCGACCGGCAATCTCGACTCCAAGGCCTCCGAAGACGTGCTCCAGCTGCTCCGGGGCTCGGTCGACGAGTACGGCCAGACCGTGATCATGGTGACCCACGAACCCGACGCCGCCGCCCACGGCGACCGGCTGATCGCGCTGCGCGACGGCAAGCTGGTCCACGACGCCCCCCCGGTTTCGGCCGACGCGGTGATCGAGCTGCTCAAGACCCTTGCTTAGCCTCACCTTCAAGAATCTCTGGGCGCGCAAGTGGCGCTCCCTGATGACCGCCCTCGCGGTGGTCTTCGGAATCGCGCTGGTCGCCGGCACGTACGTGCTCACCGATACCACCAACGGCGCCTTCGACGACATCTTCACCAAGTCGAACGAAGGCATCGACGTGACGGTCACCACCAAGGCCAAGGTCGAACAGCAGGGCGGCGCGATCCCCGCCTTCTCAGACCGATACCTGAAGACCGTTCAGGGAGTGGACGGCGTGAAAGTGGCCGCCGGCTCGATCTTCAACCAGGGCGCGATCCTCGATTCCGAGGGCGACTCGACCGGCGGCGGTTTCGCCCCGCAGTTCATCGCTTCGAAGCTACCTCCCGAACTCGAATCCCTCGAGGTCGTGGACGGCCGTGAACCCCGGGCCAAGGGCGAGGTCTCACTCGACGAATCGGCGGCCGAGCGCGCCGAGCTCGAGATCGGCGACCGCATGCAACTGGTCGGGACCGGCAAGGCCACACCCTTCACGATCGTCGGGCTGACCCAGCTCGGTGGTGCTTCGTTCGGCGGCACCTCGATCGCCCAGGTCCTCCTGCCGGTCGCCCAGAAACTGACCGGCAACCGGGGCAAGTTCGACCAGATCTCCGTCGCTGCTGATGCCGGGGTGAGCCCGGACGATCTCAAGCAAAGGGTGAACGACGCCCTGCCCGCGTTTGCGCGGGATGACCTGCGGGTCGAGACCGGGGACGAGAACGCCCAGCGGAACTCGGACGACATCCGCGAGGACCTCAGCTTCCTCAACATAGCCCTGCTTGCGTTCGCCGGGATTTCCCTCTTCGTCGGCTCGTTCGTGATCTTCAACGTCTTCTCGATCACGGTGGCCCAGCGCACCCGCGAGTTCGGCATGTTGCGCACGCTCGGCGCCAAGCGCGGCCAAGTGCTCCGCACCGTGCTGATCGAAGGTTTCCTGATCGGACTGTTCGCATCGGTCATCGGCATCCTCGTCGGACTCGGCCTGGCCAAAGGGCTGGGTGCGATCCTCAGCGCCGTCGGCGCGGAACTGCCGACCAAGTCACTCGTGGTCGAATCGCGCACGATCATCGTGTCGCTGGTGATCGGCATCGGGGTCACGCTCGTGTCCTCGCTGATCCCGGCTCTCCGGTCCACGCGGGTCCCGCCGATCGCGGCACTCTCGGAGACCATCGTCATCAGTGGCAAGAACCGGGTGGTCTTGCGCAGCGTCATCGCCGCGGCACTCACGGTCCTCGGGCTCGGCCTGTTCGCGTCGGTCCTGATCAGTGGCACCGAAGGCGGCGACGCCGCACTCCAGATGGGTGGCGGCGCCCTCTGCGTCGTCATCGCGATCTCGATCTTCAGCCCGCAGATCGTGCGGCCGATGGCGTCGGTCGTCGGTGCGCCGCTCGAGAGGGTAGGTGGTCTGACCGGCCGCCTCGCTCGCGAGAACTCCCAGCGCAACCCTTCCCGGACCGCGGTCACCGCGGCTGCCCTGATGATCGGTCTCGCGCTGGTCAGCTTCGTCACCATCTTCGCCTCCGGGATCAACAGCTCGGTGACCAAGGTGATCGACCAGGACCTCAAGGGCGAACTCACCCTGCAGGGACCCGGCGGATTCACGCCGATCCCGATCAAGGCGGTGACGGCAGCCGGGAAGATCCAGGGTGTCCAAGATGCGTCGGGCATCAGTTTCAGCCAGGTCAAGGTCGACGGCAGCGGATCGAAGTCGATGTCGTCGGTCCAGCCGCAGACGATCAACCAGGTGCTGAGCCTCGAGTTCGAAAAGGGTTCGGCCGATGACCTGGCCAATCTGCAGGATGGCCAGGTGGCAATCAGCGAAGGCCTGGCGAACTCGTCCGGCGTGGACGTAGGGGACAAGCTCGGCGTGCTCGGCCAGACCGGTGAGAAACCGGAACTCACGGTCGCCGCGATCATGGCGTCGGGGAACCTCGACCTGCTCGGTGACCTGGTCATCACCCAGAACGAGATGATCAGGACCTTCGGGGTCGACACCTCGTTCTTCGCCCTGCTGAAGACCGCCCCGGGCGAGGACGTCGCCACGGTCCAGCAGAGGGTCGAAGACGACCTCGATAAATCATTCCCGACGGTCGACGTGCAGAACCAGGACGAACTGAAGCAGTCGCAGAAGGAGCAGATCAACGGCCTGCTCGCCCTGATCTACGTGCTACTGGCGCTCGCGGTCGTGGTGTCGCTGGTCGGCATCGTGGTCACGCTGATCCTTTCGATCTACGAGCGCACCCGTGAGCTCGGCATGCTGCGTGCCGTTGGCATGTCCCGGCGCCAGGTGAAACGCATGGTCCGGTACGAAGCGGTGATCACCGCGGT
>JBPPMI010000052.1:0-3513 GCA_051305975.1 Solirubrobacterales bacterium | reverse complement strand
CCGGCGGAAAGAACCCGGATGGACTTGATGCGGCGCTCGACGCCGCACGAAAGCACCTGGAGGGCCTCGGCTCTTGAGGGTCCTCGCACTCGACTACGGCCTGGCCCGGATCGGCTGCGCGGTCTCTGACGCGACCGGCACCCTGGCCACCCCGATCGCCGCGATCGAGCCGCCCGAAGTCAGTGAGGTCCTGAGCGTGGCCAAGGAGCGGGAAGTCGACTGCATCGTGGTCGGCCTGCCGGTCTCGCTGTCCGGCGAAGAAGGGGGGCAGGCCGAGATCACCCGGGCCTTCTGCGACGACCTCGAGTCCGCGACCGAACTGCCCGTCGAGACCTACGACGAACGCTTCACGACCCGCATGGCCGCCCAGACCCGCCGCACCTCCGGCGCCGGAGCCGCCGAGGACTCGATCGCCGCAGCTCATCTGCTCGAGAGCTATCTGGTGGCCAGCGCGCGACAGGACGATTCCGATGGCTGACCGCTGGTTCGAAGACGACCCGGCGCACGACCCCGATGACCCGGAAGCGGTCGAACGGGCACTCCGCCGCCAGGAACGGGCCGCGAAACGGAAGGGCGGCAAGAAACCAAAGGCTGCCAAGCCATCGGGTTCTTCCGGCGGCCCCGGATCAGGTGATCCGGGACGGCCCTCCCGTCCGGCGCGGGGCGGAGGCGGGCCGCGACGCGGACGGCTGATCGCACTCGGCGTGGCCGGAGTGGTCGGGATCCTCTTCATCTGGTTCCTCTTCGCTTTCTTCCAGCCCGGCAAGGGCGACGGTGAAGGCGAGCCGTTCAACGTCAAGGTGCCCCAGGGGGCGAGCGTCGGCGACATCGGGAGCCAGCTCGCCGACGAAGGCGTGATCTCGAACGCCACGATGTTCGAGCTCAAGGCGACGGTCACCGGCAAGCGCTCCGAGCTCTTCTTCGGCAACCACTTCTTCCGGGAGAACATGAGCTATTCCGCGGCGCTCGATGAGCTCGGCAAGAAACCGCAGAAGGTGACGATCACGGTCACGATTCCGGAGGGACTCAGCCGTTCCGAGACGGCCGACGTGGTCGCGGCGGCGGAACTCCCCGGCGATTACTTGGCGGACTCCGTGAAGTCCGACGTGCTCGACCCCGACGACTACGGCGCCGACGGGAAGGCGAAGGACCTCGAAGGGTTCCTCTTCCCGGCGACCTACGAGCTGAAGCCCGGTTCGGACACCAAGGACCTGGTCGACCAGCAGCTCGATGCCTTCGAGGACAACATCGCCGACGTCGACATGAAGTACGCAAAGAAGAAGAACCTGACCGTCTACGACGTGCTGACGATCGCTTCCATGGTCGAGCGGGAGGTGCAGGTCCCGAAGGAGCGGAAGACGGTCGCCGCGGTGATCTACAACCGCCTGAGCATGGGCGAACCCCTCTTCATCGACGCGACCATCCGGTTCGCGGTTGACAACTGGACCGACCCCTTGACCGAGTCCGATCTCGCTGTCGACTCGCCGTACAACACCCGCACGAACCAGGGACTGCCTCCCGGCCCGATCGGAAACCCCGGTGTCGATTCGATCGAGGCGGCCGCGAACCCCGAAAAGACCGACGTCTGGCTCTACGTCGTCAAGCCCGGTACCTGCGGCGAGCACGTCTTCTCTTCGTCGCTCGAAGAGCACAACCAGAACGTCGAGAAATACCAGCAGGCCCAGGAAGAGGCCGGCGGTTCACCGGACTCATGCTGAGACGCGGCTGATGAAACGCCTCGCGGTCCTCGGGCATCCGGTGTCCCACTCGAGGTCGCCCGCCATGCATAACGCGGCGCTCGCCAACCTCGGCCTCGCTGACGAATGGGCGTATGAGGCAGTCGATATTGCCCCCGTGGACTTCCCCGATCACGTGCGCGGCATGAAGGACGACGGGTTCACCGGTGCCAACGTGACCGTCCCACACAAGCAGGCGGCCCTGATCGTCGCGGACGAAGCGACCCTCGCCGCACGGGAGATCGGCGCGGCCAACACACTCAGCTTCACCGCTTCCGGGATCGGCGCCGAGAACACCGATGCGCCCGGGCTGATCGACGCGATCGGTGAACCGGTGAACGGCAAGTCGGCACTGCTGCTAGGCGCCGGCGGGGCCGGAAGGGCCGTCCTGTGGGCACTGAACCGGGCTGGCGCCCGAGTCGCCGTCTGGAACCGGACCGAATCCAAGGCCGGCGAACTCGCAATGACTCTGGGTGGCACCCTCGCCACCTCCACGGACATCTCCGGAGTGGACCTGATCGTCAACGCCAGCGCCGCCGGTCTTGGCGGCGAGGGTGGAATCGAGGACCTGCCGATCGACCCGGAAGGCTTCTCGCCGGGCCAGATCGTGGTCGACATGGTCTATGGCGACAGTCCCAGCTCGATCCTCGCTGCGGCAGAAGCCGGCGGGGCCCGGACGGTCGACGGGCTCGAAGTGCTGGTCCGGCAGGGCGCCCATTCGCTACGGCTCTGGACCGGGATGGACCCCGACCTCGACGTGATGCGCGAAGCCGCTCGCGGCTGAATCAGTCCTTCACCGTTTCGATGACGGCCAGTTCTTTCTTTCCGCCCACCTCGACGACTTTGAATCTGCCCGGTTCGGGCGGGAGCTGGACGTCGAAAACCGCCGGCGCGTACGCCGTCGTCGTTCCAGTCAGCCCGAGACCGGTGATCTCCAGGTCGCTGGGCCGGCCGGGATCGACCTCGAGCACGAGACGGTCACCCGGTGACGCCTTCACTGTTTTCGGCTTCTTTCCGCCGGAAACCGATGCTTCGATCAGCCCGGGATCCGCCGGATCGGTCTCCCGGGGTTCGGCGGACGAGGTGTCGCCCGTGGCCCCGGTGGCTCCGGTGGGCGGTGCCGTTTCCTCCGGCGGCGGGTCGTCGCTCGGCGCAGGGGTCACGATCGCGATCCCGGTCGAGATTCCGAGGAGGACGAGCATTACGATTATAAGTCGGCGAGCGGCCATAAGTTTCGGGTTCTCAATACCCTAGAGACGAATGAGCTTCAGGTTCACAACCGCAGGCGAATCGCATGGTCCCGGCCTCGTGACCATCGTCGAAGGTCTGCCCGCGGGCCTCGAGCTTGACCGGGAAACGCTCGACAGCGACATGGCCCGGCGCCAGCTCGGACACGGCCGCGGTGGACGCATGAAGATCGAGACCGATGCGGTCGAGATCCGCTCGGGCGTCCGGCACGGCAAGACGATGGGAGGCCCGGTTGCGGCTCTCGTCGCCAACCGCGACTACAAGAACTGGGACGAACGGATGAACCCGTGGCCGATCGAGGGCGAGATTCCTCCGGTGACGATGCCGCGTCCCGGGCACGCAGACCTGGTCGGCATGTGGAAGTACATGCAGGATGACCTCCGGCCGATCCTCGAGCGGGCCAGCGCACGCGAGACCGCGGCACGGGTTGCGGCCGGCGCGATCAGCCGTGCCTTCCTCACCGCAGTCGGCGTGACCGTCCGCAGCCACGTCACCCAGATCGCGTCGGTTTCGCTCCCCGAGCGCAACG
>JBPPMI010000051.1:0-3439 GCA_051305975.1 Solirubrobacterales bacterium | reverse complement strand
GTCGAGAAGACCTGACCGGAAAAGTTTTCGGGCACGGTCGGCGCTTCGCGGCGGGGCCTTGTCCGGATTGAGGAGCGTCAGTAGGCAGCCGCAGGGCCGCTGAACCCGCGTTAACACTCGCAACGAGGAGTTTGTTCATGGCGAAGAAAATCGTCGGTTTTGTCAAGCTGCAGGTACCGGCTGGCAAGGCCAATCCCGCGCCCCCGATCGGTCCGGCGCTTGGCCAGCGTGGCCTGAACATCATGGAATTCTGCAAGGCCTTCAATGCCCAGACCCAGGGTCTGGAGCCCGGCCTGCCGATTCCCGTGGTGATCACGGCGTATGCGGACAAGAGCTTCACCTTCATCATGAAGACGCCGCCCGCGGCGGTGCTGATCAAGAAGGCCGCGAAGATCGACAAGGGCTCGGCGCAGCCGCATACGGACAAGGTCGGAAAGATCACCCGCGCCCAGGCCGAGGAAATCGCCAAGACCAAGATGCCCGACCTCACCGCAGCCGACATGGATGCGGCGGTGCGCACGATCGCCGGCTCGGCCCGCAGCATGGGCATCGTCGTGGAGGGCGTGTAAATGGCTCACCTGTCCAAACGTGTGAAGGCCAACAAGGCCAAGGTCGACCGGACCAAGACGCTGCCCCTGATCGAGGCGCTGAGCCTCGTCAAGGAGTGCGCCAAGGCCAAGTTCGACGAATCGATCGACGTGGCGGTGCAACTGGGCATCGACGCCAAGAAGTCCGATCAGGTGGTGCGCGGCGCGGTTGTGCTGCCCGCCGGTACCGGGAAGTCGGTCCGGGTGGCGGTGTTCACCCAGGGCGAGAAGGTCGAGCAGGCGAAGGCCGCCGGTGCCGACATCGTCGGAATGGAAGACCTTGCCGAGCAGGTCAAGGCGGGCAACCTGAACTTCGACGTCGTGATCGCCTCGCCGGATGCGATGCGCGTGGTCGGCGGCCTGGGCCAGATTCTGGGCCCTCGCGGCCTGATGCCCAACCCGAAGGTGGGTACGGTCACGGCCGATGTCGCGACCGCGGTGAAGAACGCCAAGGCCGGCCAGGTGCAGTACCGCACCGACAAGGCGGGGATCATCCATGCCACCATCGGCCGCGCGTCCTTTGCCAATGAGGCGCTCGAATCGAATCTCAAGGCGCTGGTGGGTGCGCTGACGCGCGCCAAACCCGCGAGCTCGAAGGGGATCTACCTGCGCAAGGTGGCGGTCTCGAGCACGATGGGTATCGGCGTGCGCGTCGACCCCGGCGCATTCGCGGCGACCTCGGCGAGTTGAGGGGTCGACGGAAGGAAAGAACTTTGGGCCGTTCGCGCGGCGCCGTGCAGAACCCCTCGAGGGTTCGGCCGGCACAGGGCGGGCGGGTTGTCAAAGACCGCAGGGAGGCCGCGGACGAGTTGTCCCAGGCCCTTAATCAGGAACACCGGAGACCCGCAAGGCGACCCGGTACCGACCCTGCGCAGATGGCGGTCCCGAAAGAAGGGTTTCAGTTGCAATCTCAGTTCTGTACTGCGGTGCTTCGCGAACTCCGACTCGGTCGCCGTGTTGTAGCGGTCGGAAACGTCATCCTGGCTGTCGAAGGCGCTCGCGCCGCAGGCAAGTCCAAGGTGGCGCGAACGACCATCACTTGGAGTTAGACCGTGGCTCTCAAACGTGAAGAGAAGGCCGCAGTCGTCGAGGAGATTGCCGCCGAAGTGGCGAAATCTCAGGCGATCGTGGTCGCTGAGTACCGTGGTCTGGAAGTCGGTTCGATCACCGCTCTGCGCAAGCAGGCGCGGGAATCGGGCGTGTACCTGCGCGTGTTGAAGAACACGCTGGCGCGTCGCGCGATCGCCGGCACCCCGTTCGAGCAGCTCACCGACCAGCTGGTCGGGCCGCTGATCTACGGGATGTCGAGCGACCCGGTGGCGTGCGCGAAGGTGCTGAGCAGTTTCGCCAAGGGGAACGACAAGCTGGTTCTGAAAGCCGGTGCGATGCCCAATACCGCGATGGATGCGGCCGGGATCAAGGCACTGGCTTCCCTGCCCAGTCGCGACGAACTTCTGGCAATGCTGGTTGGCACGATGCAGGCGCCGATCGTCAAGTTCGTTCGCACGCTCAACGAGGTGCCCGGAGCTTTTGTACGGGTCCTCGCTGCAGTTCGTGACCAGAAGGAACAGGCGGCGGCCTAAGCGCGTCCCGCAGCGATTTCCAGTCATCACATTTACCGCATTGAACGGAGCATCGAAATGGCAATGAGCAAAGCAGATATCCTGGAAGCAGTGGCGAGCATGTCGGTTCTCGACCTGTCGGACCTGATCAAGCAGATGGAAGAGAAGTTCGGCGTGTCGGCGGCCGCGGCTGTGGCCGTGGCCGCACCGGCGGCGGCTGCCGCGGCCGCACCGGCCGAAGAGCAGACCGAGTTCACCGTGCTCCTCGCCACCGTTGGCGAGCGCAAGGTCGAGGTGATCAAGGTCGTTCGCGCCGCCACCGCGCTGGGCCTGAAGGAAGCGAAGGATCTGGTCGACGGCGCGCCGAAGCCGGTCAAGGAAACGATGACCAAGGCCGACGCCGAGGCCGGCAAGAAGAAGCTCGAGGACGCCGGCGCCAAGGCCGAGCTGAAGTAATCGACCCCCGCGGGGAAGGCTGGGCGCCGCTCGCGGCTCCCGGCCTTTCCTGCTTTCGGCAGGCCAGCGATGGCCTTTCGAGAGCAGCTGAAAGCGCTTGCCTCGACAATCGAGGGTGCTTTCAGGTGATTTCGAGAAATAGTTCCTTGATCCGACTGCAAGGAACGGGTTTGGTCGGGCTCCGGTGCAACGCCGGGGTTGTCCGCCAGCGGCAGGTAGTGGCTTGCCACCAAGCTTCGAGCGCAAGGCTCGAAAGACAGTCGCCTTCGGAAGCCCGCAGCCACCCGCGGTCTTCCTGAACGGAGTGTTCATGGCGCAGCAAGCAGTTCCCTATACCTACACCGAGAAGAAGCGCATCCGCAAGAGCTTCGGCAAGCGCGAGAGCGTCCTCAACGTGCCCTATCTGCTGACGATGCAGAAGGACTCGTACGTGGCCTTCCTGCAGAAGGACGTGCCACCGCAGAAGCGCAAGCCCGAAGGGCTGCAGGCAGCGTTCCTTTCCGCGTTCCCGATCGTCTCGCACAACGGGTTCGTGGAGATGAAGTTCATCGAATTCAACATGGCCAAGCCCGCGTTCGACACGCGCGAATGCCAGCAGCGCGGCCTGACGTACGCGGCCGCCGTGCGCGCCAAGCTGCAGATGATCATCTACGACCGGGAGTCGGCGCAGGCCAAGACGGTCAAGGAGATCAAGGAGCAGGAGGTCTACATGGGCGAAGTGCCGCTCATGACCGACTACGGCTCGTTCATCGTCAACGGCACGGAGCGCGTGATCGTCTCGCAGCTGCACCGTTCGCCGGGCGTCTTCTTCGAGCACGACAAGGGCAAGACCCA
>JBPPMI010000050.1:0-3691 GCA_051305975.1 Solirubrobacterales bacterium | reverse complement strand
CGGTAGTCCTTGAGCTCACGGGCCAGTTCGAAGAGGGCGTAGATCTCGTCCGAGACCCGCTCCTCCTGGGCAAGAGCGGCCACGACGGGCGTGATCGGGTCCTTGAACTGGGTGGTCTGCGCCTTGACGTCCGGGATGTCCACCTGCTCGTTGACGTCCAGCAGGTACTGGACCATCATCATCGCGTGCTCGCGCTCTTCGAGCTCCTGTCGGTAGAAGAACTGCGCAAGGCGGGGCAGGGTGCTCGCGTCGTAGTACACGGCCATCGCCACGTACTGCTGGGACGCCGCAAATTCGTTCGAGATCTGGCCGTTGAGGGCCGGCCCGAAAGTCTTCTTCTTCTTAGCCACTTTGGTCTCCGCTGGTTCGAGGATTTCTTCCACCGTACATCAGGCCGCGGCTTCGGTCGGCCGTCCAGCCGGTTAGCGGAAGCTAAGCCCTACTTAGGGATTCCGAAGCCGAGTCCGGGTAGTTTCATCGGGCTGACCGGCAGGCCCGGCTCGGGCTCGGCGGCGTTGTAGCCCCGGGGAGCCGTGTCGTTCGGGGCGTCGGGATGGACGACCGCCGCCAGGTACTGGATCTGGTCCCGGCCGACGCCGAGTTCCCACTGCCCGCCGCCGTAGGCCGTGATCCCCTGGTCTTCGCAGTAGTCGTACGCGTCGAAGAGCGATTCGATGCCGCCCATGCGCGAAGGCTTGATGTTGATCACCTTCGGCTTGTGTTCGAGCGCCTCGATGTCGGCGACCGAGTGGATCGGCGCATCCCAGGTAACCCGGTCCATCACCGGTCCGAGAACCTCACGCGTCTCGTCGGTCAGGTCCGGGTCTTCGAGCCACGCGTCGGGAAACGAATCGACCAGCCGCTGGTAGAGCTGCGGGTCGGTATCGATGTCGACGGGGGTGCCCTTGTACTGGCCCTTGAGGTCGAGGGTGTTCACGGCCCCGGTCTCGACCAGCTCGTCGATCAGGTCCTGGTCCCAGTCGAGGGCGGGATCGAGCTTGAACTCGAGGGTGGGGTACCGCTCGAGCTTCGCGGTCAGCAGGGCGACGTTCGACTCCTTGCCACCAGGCCCGCCGCCGAGTCCCATCGACGCGACGAACGTGAGCGGGGAAAGCTCCTTGCCGATCACGGTTCCGAGGTCGGTGTCCGCCTGCTTGAGGGCGAGGTCGAGCGCGGCCGACTCGAAGGCCCAGCGCCGGTAGTTCCGGGATACCTCGCGCTCGGGCGGCACCGGGAAGAGGTCGGTGGTGCCCATGAGGTCGCAGAACTCGCCGATCGTCCGGGGGCCGGTCAGGTCGAGGTAGCTGCCGGCGTCGGCCAGTGCGATCGCGTCGAGGCCTTCGTAGGTAACGTCTTCGCCGTTGCCGACCAGACCGTCCTTCTCGACCTGGATGACGGTGGTGAGTCTTTCAAAATCCGGGTTCGGCGAGAAACGGAGCGTCTCCAGCGCGTAGGAATCGATCTGGACCGGAAGTTCGCTCAGGGTGTCGAAAGTGCTCATCGCTCCAGCCTAGCGATGGCATCACCTAAGCTTGCAGGAAGGGCGGCACTCCGCCCATGAATCTTCCAGGGAGAAAATTTGAAGTCGTCGAGCCTCATCCGCCTTTCCGTAGCCGCCGCTGCCTGCATGGTCGCACTCGTAGTGCCGGCCGTCGCTTCGGCGAATCCGTACATAGCTCTGGGTGATTCCGTCACCAAGCTCGGGACGACCTACGCGAACGATCTCTACGACAGCGACTATGGACCCACGGGACTGGGCGCTGACGAGTTCCTGAACCGGGCGGAACTCGGTGCGAAGAGCGACTCGATCCTTTCGGGCAAGCAGCTGACTACCGCTCTGGCCGACATCGGCGCACCCTCCGACACGAAGGCCGTGACTGCAGCCGTCGGTGGCGGCGATGCACTCTTCGGCGCCTGCGACAGCAACTTCGACGTTCCGGCCGAATGCAACTTCCGGGCGAACTACATCTCGATCCTCCAGCAGCTCCAGGCGGCACTGGCGACCGATCCGGGAACCGAGCCGCTGACCGTGCTCGCGTATTACAACCATAAGAACGGCCTCGACACCGAAGCCGAGTTCGACCGCAAGCTGCTCGGTGCCAACGATGAAGTCGGGCTTTGCGACAGCGGTCTCGACGTCGGCCTGAACGACGTGATCTTCCAGGAGGCAGGATCCCTCGGGATCCCGGTCGCGGACGCGTACCCGGCCTTCAAGAAGGCCGGTCAGGACTTCGTGCTCCCGGACGGGATCCATCCGACTGCCGAAGGCCATGCTGCGATCGCGGAAGCCTTCCGCGCACCGGAACATCCGGTGACGGACTGCAAGCCGCCGAAGACCTCGTTCACCAAGGGCCCGGTCAAGGTCAGCAAACGTTCGGTGAAGTTCGTCTTCAAGTCGTCCGAGAAGGGTTCGAAGTTCCAGTGTTCGCTCGACGGGAAGAAGTTCTCGGGCTGCAAGTCTCCGAAAACCCTGAAGGGGCTGAAGAAAGGCAAGCACACCTTCAGGGTCCGGGCGTCCGACAAGGCCGGCAACGTCGACCGGACCCCGGCGAAGCGAACCTTCCGCATCAAGCGCTGAGTTTCGTTTCAGCCGCTGCCGGATAGGTTCTGACCATGTCCGAACTCATCCACACCTGTTACCGGATCCTCGACATCGACCGTTCGGTCGAGTTCTACGAGCAACTCGGTTTCGAGGAGGTCGGCCGCCTGCCGATCCGTGACGAGGCGATCAACGTCTTCATGGGCCTGAAGGACGACGGCCCGCGGCTCGAGCTGACCTGGAACCGCGATCAGGAGGAGCCGTACGAGATCGGCACCGGATACGGACACATCGCGATCACCGTCGATGACATGGCGGCTACGGTCGAGCGTCTTTCGGCAATCGGGATCGAGCCCGAGAAGCCTCCGTACTCGGTCCGCGAAGGCGGGTCGCTCCTCTGCTTCGTCCGCGATCCGGACGACTACAGGATCGAGCTCATCGAGAGAGACCCGGGACTGGACGGCTAGCGCAGCGCCGCTTCACAGGCCTCGAGGAACGCGCCGGTTTCTCCGGCGTTCCCGTCCTCGGGGACCTCGGATGAATCGCTCAAGGCTCGACCAGACGCTCGCGAAGCGCCCGCTGTGTTCCATCGTCCAGCCCTGGTCCAATCCAATCGACAGGTGCCGCTCAAGACGCGGCGACCACCCGCAGCGTCGTCAGTTCCCGGTCGGCGGCTCCGCGGACGTAACCACCGTGGTCGACCGAATCGGTGATGAAGTCGAGCGTTTCACGGGTCAGGATCTCGCCGGGCAGCACGTTCGGGATCCCCGGGGGGTACGTGGCGAGGGGTTCCGCGGCGATCCTGCCCTCGGCCTCCGCGAACGCCACAACCTCCTGCCGGCCGAGGAAGGCCTCCCGCGGGGTCATCGCCGGTTCGCCCCAGGGGGGAGGAGGAGCGAACTCGGGTTTGTTCGCCGGCGGGTCTTCGCCGAGGTGCTCGACCGCGGCCGCGATGCCGTCGATCAGCCGCCGCGCCCGGGCCGGGGTGCCGGTGCCCATGCCGAAGACGGCGACGGCCACCGTGTCCGACGCGAGTTCGAGGTTGACGTTGGCGAGCTCCCGCGCCAGCGCCGCCACCCGATAGCCGCTGGCGCCGGTGCCACGCACGTCGATCGTCAGGCGGAGCGGATCCCAGCCCTTGACGCTCTCCCG
>JBPPMI010000049.1:0-4537 GCA_051305975.1 Solirubrobacterales bacterium | reverse complement strand
CCTAGAGACGAATGAGCTTCAGGTTCACAACCGCAGGCGAATCGCACGGTCCCGGCCTCGTGACCATCGTCGAAGGCCTGCCCGCGGGCCTCGAACTGGACCGGGAAACACTCGACAGCGACATGGCCCGGCGCCAACTCGGACACGGCCGTGGTGGACGCATGAAGATCGAGACCGATGCGGTCGAGATCCGTTCGGGGGTCCGGCACGGTAAGACGATGGGCGGTCCGGTTGCGGCTCTCGTCGCGAACCGGGACTACAAGAACTGGGACGAACGGATGAACCCGTGGCCGATCGAGGGCGAGATTCCTCCGGTGACGATGCCGCGTCCCGGGCACGCCGACCTGGTTGGCATGTGGAAGTACAAGCAGGACGACCTCCGGCCGATCCTCGAGCGCGCCAGCGCCCGCGAGACCGCGGCACGGGTTGCGGCCGGCGCGATCAGCCGTGCCTTCCTCACCGCAGTCGGCGTGACCGTCCGCAGCCACGTCACCCAGATCGCGTCGGTTTCGCTCCCCGAGCGCAACGACCTCACGATCGAAGACTTCGAAGGCGTGGACGACGACCCGGTCCGCTGCATCGACCCCGACACCTCGGCGATGATGGACGAGGAGATCAACACCCTGCGGAAGCAGAACGAGAGCCTCGGCGGAACGTTCGAAGTTCGGGTGTTCGGACTCGTTCCCGGCCTCGGCAGCCACATCTCCTGGGAAGACCGCCTCGACGGGCGCCTCGCCCAGGCGATCTGCTCGATCCAGTCGATCAAGGGCGCCTCGATCGGCCAGGCCTGGGACGTCGCCGGCCGGCCGGGCTCCGAAGCCCACGACGAGATCTTCTACAGCGAAGAGCGCGGCTACTACCGGGAAACGAACCACGCCGGTGGCCTGGAAGGTGGCATGACGAACGGGATGCCGCTCTCGGTGCGGGCTGCGATCAAACCGATCTCGACGATGACCAAACCGCTGCGCTCGGTCGACACGGCAACCCGTGAGCCGGCCAAGGCGCACAAGGAACGCACCGACTCCACCGTGGTTCCGGCAGCTGCGGTCGTCGGTGAAGCGATGATCTGCCTCGCCCTGGTCAAGTGCTACCGCGAGAAGTTCGGTGGCGACCACATCGACGATGTTACGGCTGCGATCGATGCCTACAAGGAACGCATCGGCTGGCGATGATCGCTCTGGTCGGGTTCATGGGGGCGGGCAAGTCTTCTGCTCTCGTGGAACTGTCCGCACACGGACTCAAGACGGTTGACGCCGACCGGCTGATCGAAGCCGAGGCCGGCTGCCCCATCTCGGTCTACTTCGAACGGCACGGCGAAGCGAAGTTCCGCGAACTCGAACAGGAAGTAATCCTCGCGGCCCTTTCCGCTCCGGGGATCGACGCTGTGGCGCTCGGTGGGGGTGCCGTCGCGACCCCTGCGATCGCAGGAGCCCTGAAGAGCCGCGAGCACACGGTCGTCTGGCTCGACGTCGAGCTGGACACGGCCTGGCGCCGCGTCCGGGCGGGCAACCGTCCGCTCGCCCAGAGCCAGTCGGACTTCCAGGCCCTCTACGAGTTCCGTCAGCCTCTCTACGACGCCGTCGCGGACGCGGTCCTGCCGGCGGTCGTGCGACGGGTGTGGGACCGTGCCCTCGGCCCGCTCCGCGCCCTCGAGGTCCTGCCCGAGGGAACGAGAATGATCTGGGCGGCCAGTGCCAACGGCGAGTACCCCGTCTTCGTCGGCAACGGCCTCCTCGATTCGCAGCTCTTCGCGGGAGCCGGGGCCGTGATGCCCGGAGACGGCGACTCGTATGTCTTCACCGACGACGTGGTCGGCCCGCTCTACGAAAAGCGGCTCGGCAACGTGAAGGCCTCGATCTCGATCCCGCCCGGTGAATCGGCCAAGACTATCTCCCAGGCCGAGGAATCCCTGCGCGGTATGGCAGTGCTCGGGATTACCCGCCAGGACCGCGTGCTCGCTCTCGGCGGCGGCGTTGTCGGCGACCTCGCCGGTTTCTGCGCCGCTACCTACCAGCGGGGAATCCCCGTGGTCCAGGTGCCGACCACCCTGGTCGCCCAGGTCGATTCCGCTTACGGGGGCAAGACCGGGGTCGATCTGCCGGAAGGCAAGAACTACGTCGGCGCTTTCCATCTGCCGGCGGCAGTCATCACGGACGTCGACGCGCTGGCTACGCTGTCACCGGCCGAACTGACCGCCGGCATGGCCGAGGTCGTCAAGACCGCTCTGCTGGCCGGTGGAGACCTCTGGCAGCAGGTGATGAAGCTCCAGCCAGGCGAGATCCTCAGCCGGCCCGATCTGATCTACTCCTGTGCCCGTTATAAGTGCCGAATCGTTGCGGCCGACGAACGCGACAGTGGCATCCGTGCCGTTCTCAACCTCGGCCACACGGTTGGTCACGCGATCGAGTCGGCCACGGGCTACGAGCGCTACCGGCACGGTGAAGCCGTCGCCCTCGGCCTGCTCGCGGCGCTTCGGCTTTCCGATGCCCCGGAACTTCGTGAATCGGTACGGAGGTGGAACCAACTCCACGGCCTGCCGGTCCAGCTCGACCCGGGAGTCGTCGTCGACGACGTGGTCGAAGCCGTCCAGTTCGACAAGAAGAAAACATCCCGGGGAGTCGGTTTCGTGCTGCTCGCCAAACCGGGAGAACCCATGATCGACCGCGTGGTGGCGGAAGATCGAGTCCGAAACGCCGTGGAGGAGCTGACCAGATGAGCCGTTCCCAGAACCGTGTGGCAATTCTGCACGGAGTCAATTTCGACGTCCTCGAACGCCGCGACCCCGAGCTGTACGGCGGGGTCAGCCTGGGCGAACTCGAACACCGCATCACCGGCTGGGCCGCCGAGCTCGAACTCGAGCCGAGCTTCTTCCAGACGAATTCCGAGGCCGAGTTCTGCGGGTACCTCCACCGGCTGAGCGAAGGCGCCGACGGCGCTCTCATCAATGCCGGCGCCTGGACCCATTACAGCCGGGCTATCGCCGACGCGTTCGCGGTCGATCCGGTCCCGGCGATCGAGATCCATCTTTCGGAGGTCGACAACCGCGAGGACTGGCGCAAGGTCTCCGTTTTCGACGGGCTCGTCGCCGACAAGGTCTCCGGCAAGGGGATCGAGGGCTACCGGGAAGCGCTTGAGCTGATGACGAAGCAGCTCGGTATCAGCGGTGACTGACGGGCGCGCGGAGATGCTGGCCGGTCTGGTCGCCGAAGCGGGCGTTGATTCGTTACTGGTGGCCGAGCCCGTCAACCTGCGCTACATCACAGGGTTCACCGGGACCAACGGCGCCTGTCTGATCGGACCCGGCACCCGGACTTTCCTCACCGACTTTCGCTACACCGACCGCGCCGCGGCCGAGGTCCTGGATTTCGACGTAGAGATCGTGTCCGGCGACTGGCTCGCGGGCCTCGCTGGTCACTTCGAGGGAAGGGTGGGGATTGAGGACGATCACCTGACGGTCCGTACGGCGCGGAAGCTCGAGGAAGCGGCGGGCGACGGTGTCGAGCTGGTCGATTGCGGCGGCAAGGTGGAAACCCTTCGCCGGGTCAAGGAGCCGGGGGAGATCGAACGGATCGCCGTTGCCGCCGAATTGACCGATTCCCTCTACCACGAGGTCATGGAGCGTGGCCTGATCGACCGAACGGAAGCGGAGATTGGTGCTTACGTGGTCTCGAGGATGAGGGAGGAAGGAGCTGAGCCGTCCTTTCCTCCGATCGTGGCCTCGGGCCCCAACGGAGCCTCTCCGCACGCGGAACCCGGTCCAAGGGTCGTCGGCACCCACGAACTGGTCACTATCGACATGGGCGCTACCCTCGACGGATACTGCTCCGACTGCACCCGTACCTTCGCAACCGGCATGCTCGACGGAAAGGCCGCCGAGATCTACGAGGTGACGCTGGCCGCGAACGAAGCCGGACTCGAGGCGGTCGAACCGGGTGCCGTGGCTTCTGCCGTCGATGCCGCAGCCCGAGAGCTGATCAACGACGCCGGATACGGGGAGAACTTCGGGCACGGACTCGGACACGGAGTGGGCCTGGAGGTCCACGAGGGTCCCCGGCTCGGCGCGAGGTCCAGCGACGTACTCGCCGCGGGCGAGGTCGTGACCGTCGAACCCGGCATCTACATCTCCGGGTTCACCGGCGTCCGGATCGAAGACCTGGTCGTGGTCGGAGAAGAAGGAATAAGCCAAAACCTCAGCTCGATCTCCAAGGCCCTGACCTACATCGACTGAACCTACAGTTGAGAGGGGCCCCGGGCCAGGGCCAGCCCGCCATGCAGGGTTAAAGGAGAAAACCGGCCCCCTCAGGCCGGTTTTCTCGGTTCGCACCCTCTCTCCTCATACAACTCCCTCGCCTTTTCAGCGAAGCTACGGATTTCCCCCTGCCCAACCGGCCTCTCGGCCCAAGCTGGTCTCCGTCTTCGTCATCTGTGTGACGGTGATCACAGTATTGCACAGTTTGTGAATATTTGTCGTGAAACACACGAGGGATCCGAGCGGTCGTTGCAATAGAAAGGCCGGGCGTTTCGCCCGGCCTTTCGT
>JBPPMI010000048.1:0-7288 GCA_051305975.1 Solirubrobacterales bacterium | reverse complement strand
CCGTAGACGGCCTCGCGGCCGATGTCGTTCCGGGCCAGGTCGACGAGCATCACGTGCTCGGCCCGCTCCTTGGGGTCCTCGACGAGGGCCTCGGCGAATCGCCTGTCCTCCTCCTCGTTCTCGCCGCGGGGCGAGGTGCCGGCGATCGGCCGGATCTCGACCACGTCGCCGTTGACCTTGAGCAGGGGCTCCGGGGATCCGCCGGCCACCTGAAAGTCGCCGAAGTCGAGGAAGTACATGTAGGGCGAAGGGTTTACCGCCCGGAGGCCCCGATAGATCGAGAAGGCTTCAGCCTTGGCCTCGGCCGAGAAGCGCTGCGAAGGCACGACCTGGAAGGCGTCGCCGGCGTGGATGTATTCGACGATCCGGGCCACGGTCGCCTCGAACTCCCCGCGGGTCACGTTCGACTCGAACCGGGGAGCATCGACCGCGGCGGCACCGGTCGCAACCGGCACCGGACCGCGCAATCGCTCGCGCACGGCCTCGATCTTTGACGCCGCCGCTTGGTACGCGGAATCGATGCCCTCGTCGTCGGCGAACGCGCAGGCCAGGATCGTAAGTTCGTTGTGGAGGTGGTCGAAGACGAGCAGGACGTCGGTGATCATCAGTGAAAGGTCCGGCAGACCGAGCGGATCCGGGTTCGGTGGCCCGAGTGGCTCCACGGTCCGCACCAGGTCGTACCCGAACAGGCCGACCGCGCCGCCCGCAAACGGTGGCAAGCCGGGCACTTCGGCCACCCGGTACTGCTCCATGTGATGGGCGACCGCCCGGTACGGGTCGGGTGCGTCAACGTGGCTCAGGCGTTTCGAGTCGGCCGAGACGGCGTCACCCGGGTACTCGGTCAGGAAGCCGTCGCTCCAGCGGAGGATCGAGCGGGGCCGGGTACCCAGGAAGGAATAACGACCAACCTGGCCGCGCTCGGCAGATTCCAGCAGAAAGCAGGGTCCCTGGTCACGCAGCTTCAGAAGGGCCGAGACCGGGGTCTCTACGTCGTCGGTCAAACGCAGCCTCACCGGCACCACGTTCGATTCAGGGATGCACGCCCGGGCCTCGTCCAGCGACGGCTCGAGACGGGAGATCAGGTCAGGAGCGGCGGTCATTGAGTACTTCCATCACCGACTCGAGCCCGATGTCGCGCGACTTGAGCAGCACGGTCAGGTGGTAGAGCACGTCGGCCGCCTCGTTCGCAACACGTTCGTCGCTTTCTTCGCGTACGGCCCGCGTCACCTCCTCGGCTTCTTCCATCACCTTCTCGCCCGCGAGCTGCGGGTTCTCGAGAAGTTCGACGGTGTAGCTGCCTTCCGGCCGCTCTTTGGCGCGGGCGGCGAGGATGCGTCCGAGAACGGCCAGCGCCTCTTCGTTCACCGGTTCGGGCGCCTCCCCGGTTCCGAGGTCGCGGTAGAAGCAGCTGCGCTCGCCGGTGTGGCACGCGGGTCCGGCCGGTTCGACCAGGGCGAGCAGCGCGTCGCCGTCGCAGTCGACCCTGAGCTGGCGGAGTTTCAGGACATTGCCGGAGGTCTCGCCTTTCTTCCAGAGCGTCTGGCGCGAGCGGCTGAAAAAGGTCACTTCGCCGGTCTGTTCGGTCAGGCCGAGCGATTCTTCGTTCATGTAGGCGAGGGTCAGTACTTCGCCGGTGTCGGCGTCCTGGACCACACAAGGGACCAGGCCGTTCGAGTCGAATTCGACTTCGACCCGCGAATCACTACTCACTGTTCGTCCTGCAGCTCAGGCGTCGCTTCGGTGCTCGAGAGAGGGACGTACCACTTGCCGCCCTCCTTGACGAGCTCGATCGGAGCGCCACCGGCGTTGTTCTCAAAGGTCACTTTTGCCGTTTCACCTTCGATCACGATGTCGTCGGCCTTCAGCACCGGGTCGTCCCCGCTGTTCTGCGCCAGGACCTTCTTCGTTTCCCGCACACACTGGGACTGGGTGTTGAAGACCTCGGTGACACCGCTCGGCTGCATCAGGCCGCAGGCGGCGAGCGCATCCTTGCTCTTTGAAGCCGCGTTGATGTCGGCGACCAGAGCGGTGATTTCGTCGATGTCCTGCTGTTCGTCGGTCGAAGACGAATCGTCGCCACCACCGCAGCCGGCGATGGCCACCAAGGTGGCGGCCAGGACGGTCGCAAGCGTGAGCTTCAGTTTCATTACTCAATCCTACGGCGTGTCCGTATCTGCCGATATGTCACGCAGCCGGCGGGTAGAGTCCTGCCTCGATGAAGTGGAAGCCGCGCTAGGGCAGCAATCGTGACGCGATCGACATCTGATCGTAGCGAGCCAGTGAGACGCAAGTTACCTGCGATATCCGCAGGCAACTCGGATCTCAACGTTCATGCGGTCAGTCGACCTAGCGGGGCCCTGGACGCGTGACATAGGCCACGGCCTTGCTACACCCAGTGACTTCGGCAGGCAGGAGATCGTGGCCTTCAGTCGATGCCGAGCCGGTCCAGCATGTCTACGTCCCGGCGCCACTTCTTTCTCACCTTGACCTGAAGGTCGAGGTGGACCTGCGTCTCGAGCTCGGCTTCGATGTCGCGGCGGGCGCCGCGGCCGATCTCGCTGATCTTGAAGCCGTTCTTGCCGATCAGGATGCCCTTCTGTGAATCCGACTCGACCCAGATCTCGGCTTCGACCGTGACCAGGCCGTCTTCCCGCTCGCTGATCCTCCGGACCTTGACTTCGACCGAGTGGGGTACTTCGTCGCGGGTGCGGATCAGGACCTCGCCGCGAATGAGTTCGGCCATGTGCTGGTCCTCGGGCTGGTCGGTGCTGTCCTCCGGCGGGTATAGGTACGGGCTGAGCGGCATCAGGCTCGCGAGGTGCGTTGAGAGTTGCTTCACTCCGTCGCCCTTCAGGGCGCTGACCGGGAAGACGTCTCTGACGCCCTTGAGTTCTGCCGCGTCGGCCAGCACCGGGATGATGTTCCGGCCCAGGCGGTCGGCCTTGTTCACGGCACAGACCACGGTGATGTTCGGGTTGGCGGCGAGCAGCGTGTCGGCGATGAAGCGGTCCCCGGCCCCCACGCCTTCCTCGCCATTGATGACCAGCAGCGCCACATCCGCATCGGCGAGTTCACGCTCGACGCTCTTCTGCATGCGCTCGGTCAGTTCGTCGCGCGGACGCTGGACGCCGGGCAGGTCGATCATCACGAGCTGGGTGTCGGCCTCGAGGTCGGTCGCCACGCCGCGGATCGCCCGGCGGGTGGTCTGCGGCCGCACGGTCGCGATCGCCACCTTGGCGCCGACGATCTGGTTGACCAGGGTCGACTTGCCCACGTTCGGGCGGCCGGCCAGTCCGACGAACCCCGACCGGGTCGTTTCCGACTCGGCGTCCATCTGTCCGGACGTCCTGTCGGGCGCCTCGTCGGGTGAATCAGCCATCGAGCCCCGCCATGACCTTGTCCTGGAGCCTGAACATCTCTCCCCTGTCCTCTTCGTGATCGTGACCGCAGAGGTGGAGCACCCCGTGGACGACCGCCTCGGTCAGGTCGGTGCAGAACTCGGGACAGACGACGACATCGCCCAGCTCCCGTGGACCGGCGCTCGGCCCGTCCTCGTCGACCGGGAAGGACAGAACGTCGGTCGGCTTGTCGCGATCCCGGAACTCGAGGTTCAGCTCATGAATCTTCGTTTCATCGACGATCTCGACCGCGAGGTGGCCGTCTTCGATCCCGGCCTCTTTCAGGGCAGCGGCGACCGCCGGCCTGAACTCAGCCGGCACGTCTACGAGGTCGAGGTTCACTTTCCCGGCCCGCGTTCGGAGTGTTCGCCGTACGCCGCGACGATCCGCTGGACCAGGCGATGGCGGACCACATCGTCGCCTCCGAACATCACGAAGTCGACGTCGTCGATGCCTTCGAGGATGTCGCGCACGACGACCAGGCCCGACTTGCTGTCGCGCGGGAGGTCGATCTGCGTGACGTCGCCGGTGACGACCATCTTCGAATTGAACCCGAGCCGGGTCAGGAACATCGTCATCTGTTCCGGCGTCGTGTTCTGGGCTTCGTCGAGGATCACGAAAGCGTCGTTCAGGGTACGGCCGCGCATGAACGCGAGTGGCGCGACCTCGATGACCCCCCGGTCGAAGTAGCCGTTGACCCGGTCCGGGTCGAGCATGTCGTAGAGGGCGTCGAAGAGCGGGCGGAGGTACGGGTCGACCTTGGCCTGGAGGTCGCCGGGCAGGAAGCCGAGGCTTTCACCGGCCTCGACCGCAGGCCGGGTCAGGATGATGCGCTGGACTTCGCCCTCGATCAGCGCAGCAGCGGCCATCGCCACCGCGAGGAACGTCTTGCCGGTGCCGGCCGGGCCGATGCCGAAGGTGATCGTGCTCTCGCGGATCGCGTCGACGTACACCTTCTGGTTGACCGTCTTCGGGACCACCCGGGTGTTCCGGTTGTGCCAGACGACGTCGTCGAGCATTTCCTTCGGGCGGCGCGAGGACTGGATCGCGTTGGTGACCGAATCGAGCGTGGCCGGCTCCACTTCGTGGCCGTCCTCGATCAGGCCGACCATCTCGTCGACCAGTCGGGCCGCTTCGTCCATCTGCTTCTCGTCGCCCTCGAGCGTGAGCATGTTGCCGCGCAGGTGGACCTTGCTGGTGGTGCGGTCACGCAAAGCCTTCAGTACCGAGTCCTGGGATCCGGCCAGTTCGGCCGCGACGTCGTTGTCCAGAGTCAACGTCCTACGAGGCAAGGTGCTCCTTGACGGCGGTACTCACACGCTTGCCGTCGGCCTTGCCGGCGACCTTGTCCTTGAGCGCGCCCATTACCTGGCCCATCTGCTTTTGCTCGGTGGCTCCGGTGGCTTCGATCGCCTCGGCGACCATCGCATTCAGTTCTTCGTCGCTCAGCTGCGCCGGCAGGTAGGACGTGATCAGTTCGGCTTCGAGCCTCTCGTCCTCGGCCTGCTCGGTGCGACCGGCATCGGCGTAGGCGTCGGCCGCTTCGAGCCGCTTCTTTCGTTCGCGCTGAAGAGCGGCAACTTCGTCGTCCTTGCCTTCCTTCGCGTCCTGCTGGAGGACGTTCTGGATCATCCGAAGGGCCTGGGCCCGCTTCCTGTCGCCCTGCTTGAGGGCTGACTGGGCATCGGTTCTTATTTGGTCCACAGCTGGCATCGACCCAAGAGTACCGGGGCGGATCGGTCTGCCGCGACCCAGCTACTCACCGCTGCTCCTGGGGATCGCATTGCACCGAGCAGAAATTTCCCAGTTAAGGAACATTTCTGCCTTGTTCAGAACTGTGATGGCTCTGAGAGGGCAAAAACACCAGGATTGTTTGAATCCTGGTTTTACCCGCCCTCGCGGTAGACACCCCTAATCGACGTCGGGAAACGTTTCCGGGCCCTGGGCGTTGCTGGTTCTCGGCCCGAAGGCGGAGAACATCACGATTCCTCCCACCGTCACTACCGTTCCGTAGAGCAGGAAGATCACGTAGGTGTGGTTGACGATCGCCAGAGCGATCAGGGTGATTCCGATTCCCGATGCAAAAGCGAAGAACGAACGCGGGCTCCGAATTCCTGTCGCGATCAGGACTGCCATCAAAGCGAACGCGGGAATCCACATCAGGAACCCGATCGGGGCTATGCATCCGACCATGAAGAGGACCCCGGCGGCCGCCCAGGGGAGGAATTTGCGCATCAGTTGAACCTACTCTCCGAGCTCGATCTGCTCGACGTTGCCCTGCAGCGGAAGCTGGAGGAACCGGGTGCCGAGCGTCTCGAATTCGGCCCTGTCCCCGGTCACGATGAAGCTGTATTCGCCCTCCTGTCCCGTCTTCGCGAGGTTTCCACGCTGAGCCAGGTTCCTTTGGATGGCCCCGGCGATCGCGTGGCCGGCGGTGACCAGCCGGACGTCACGGCCGAGCAGGCGCTGGAGCATCGGGGCGATCAGGGGGTAGTGGGTGCAGCCGAGGATCAGAGTGTCGACGCCGGCTTCCTTCAGGGGCGCGCAGTATCCACGGACTGTCTGCTGGACCGCTTCGTCGAACTGGAATCCGCCCTGGATGATCGGGGCGAGGTCCGGGGCCGCCACCTCGGTGACCGTGAATTCACGTCCCTGGTTCTCGAGTGCCCTCGCGTAGGCCCCGCTGGCGACAGTAGCCGGTGTGGCGAGAACACCGATGCGGCCAGAATCAGTGATCGCTCCGGCGATCTCGGCCTCGGGTCCGACCACTGTGAGCACCGGGATCCCGGCCACTTCGCCCATCTGCCGGATCAGCGCTCCGGCGGCCGCGGTGGCCGAGTTACAGGCGATGACCAGGAGTTTGATGTCGCGTTCGAAGAGGTAGTCCGTGATTGCCACGGAGCGTGCCTGAAGTTCGTCGGCCGTCTTGGTGCCGTACGGGAAGTGGCCGCTGTCGCCGACGTAGATGTAGTCCTCTTCAGGCAGAGAGACCAGCAGCTCGTGGAGTACGGTCAGGCCCCCGACCCCGGAGTCGAACACCCCGATCATCCGGCAGCCTCGAGCAGGAGTCCGCCCCAGTTCTCGTCGGTGAGGAAGCGCTTGGCGACCAGGCCGACAGGCGCGAAGGCGGCCTCGACCCGTTCGTGTTCGGTCGCGAGGAGGCCCGAGCAGACCATCCGCTCCGGCCGGTTCGACCTGTCGAACCTGGCGGCCACGACTTCGAGTAGCGGAGCGGTCAGGTTGGCGACGACGGTCGGTGCGATCTCGGGCATCCCGGCCTTCAGGTCGAAACGCTCGAGTTCGAGTTCGACCGAGTTCACCTGGGCGTTCTCGATTGCCGCTTCGATTGCCGCGACTTCGTGGTCGTAACCGGAGACCGGGCCCCACCCCAGCTTCGCCGCGGCGATTGCGAGCACGGCTGAACCCGTGCCGAGGTCGGTGAGGGGCCCGCCGGCGAGGCCACGGTCGTGGAGGTCGAGCAGGAGCATGAGGCTGAGCCGCGTGGTCGGATGCGCACCGGTGCCGAAGGCCTGGCCGGGATCGATGACGACCTCGAATTCGCCGGGGCCACCCTTCTCCCACGGCGGACGCAGCCAGAATGACGTCCCGCCGTCGGGTGCGGTGATGGCGAGCGGCTTGTGGAACGCGCGCCAGCGTTCGGCCCAGTCGTCGGCGACTTCGGTCGCGACGACCTCGACGAAGCCGTCGCCGCTCGCGGCTTCGACCTCTCCGATGTCGGGCAGCTCGCCTTCGGCGCCGTAGATCGCGTACTCGACGTACTCGTCAGTGGTCGTTTCCTCGACCCCGCCCGGAGCGAGGACGGTCAGCTCGGCCAGGACGATCTCCGCCTGGTCGGGCCGGCAGCGGACCGCGAGCCGGATCACCTGGCG
>JBPPMI010000047.1:0-4676 GCA_051305975.1 Solirubrobacterales bacterium | reverse complement strand
ATCAAGCGAAACGGCTTCTGCGGCTTTCTCTGCGGCCGATCCGGATGTGACCGAATCGACGGCGGCATTGGCGACACGGGCGGGATCGGGGTCCAGCCCGAGGCAGATCTGGCTGCGGCGCTCAGCAACGAGCACCGCAGCCTGATCGATGAAGAGGCTCAGCCCTTGACCTGCTTCTTCAGTGCGGAACCAGCCGAGAAACGCGGCACCTTGCCACCGGCAATGGTGATGCGCTCGCCCGTACGGGGGTTGACACCCTGACGCTCGCTGCGTGTGGCGACATGGAACTTGCCGAAGCCGGTGAAGTTCACCTCTCCGCCACCGGTGAGGGTGTCGGTGATTGCTTCGAGCACTGCGTCGACTGCGTCAGCGGCGGCCTTCTTGCTGCCGATTCGCTCGTCTTCAGAAACCTTTTCTAGGAATTCAGCTTTGGTCACGTGGTAATCCTCCTCAAGGATTTAGGGAATGGCGGTACCGTAACACCGCATTCGGACGCCGTTTTTCCCGCTTTCCTGCTAGGCCCTCCGGGCCACCCCGCGGGAGCGGGTTAGCTCAGGTCGATGAGGGCGTCGGCCGCCGCGGCGATCCGCTCGGCTTCGGCGGTCCCGGGGGCCACGTCGAGCGCATCTCCGCTCTGGAACTGGATTCGGATGAACGAGCGCCGGTGATGGCGGCGGCGGCGTACGAATGCGGCCGCCTCATCCGTGTACGAAGAGACCTTGTCGATAAGAACCCGGTGCGGTTTAAGCATGCCCGGCCCCCGCACTTACGTCACGCAGAGCCATCCGCATGTCGAAACTGGTCAAAGAAGCGAGCACGAAGCGGCCGGTGACGGCGATGAGGCTCAGTCCGTCCTGCCGCACCACGAACACTTCGGCGGTTTCGGTGGCGAGGTGGGCGCTGTCGACAGGGCGTTCCCTTACGGCGTCGACCGAAGCCAGAAGTTCGTTCGCCGCGCCCAGCCAGTCGGCGCCGGTCCTGGTCGAGGCCAGCGACTCGCCGCCGGGACCGAGGATCGCCGCCGCCCGGAGTTCAGGTTCGAGCTCGGCCAGGTTGTCGAGCACCCGCTCGGCGATCTCCGCCTGCGAGACGGTGCCCGGTTCCGGAGTCTGTTCGGTGTTGTCCGCCACGGTGTAGCAACATATCGGGCATGTCCCTCGCCCGAGTCTCATGGATGATCGTGGTCGCGGTCTGCGCCGTGGCGTCGCTCGGTTCGTTCATCGCCGGCTACGCCGGCTACGGCGCAGTGGTGGCGGCCGTCGGAGTTGCTGCCGCGGTCAACCTCTGGCCCATAGCCAACCACGAATAGGGTCTCGCCGCCTTGTATCCCCGCGAAGCGTGGATGCAAGCGTCCAAGGCGACCGAAGGTGCGTCCCGATCCTTTTTCCAGGACCCTAGAGCCCGAGGTATTCCGCGAGTGCCCGCACGGCCTTGCCTCGGTGGCTGATCGCGTTTTTCTCCTCCGGGGAGATCTCCGCCATCGTGCGTTCGTCGGCCGGTCCCGTCTCGTCCGGGATGAACGCCGGGTCGTATCCGAAACCCCCCTCTCCGCGAACTTGCTGGGTGAGCCGTCCTTCACAGGTGCCCTCGAAGAGGTGTTCAGCGCCTCCGTCGTCGATGTAGGCGATTACGCAGACGTACCGCGCCCCGGGATCCCCTCCGGCCTCGGCGAAGTCGCGCAGCACTTTGGCGAGGTTCTCGCCGTCGCTCGCATCCTCGCCGGCGTATCGCGCTGAATACACACCGGGTCGCCCTTCGAGAGCATCGACCTCGATCCCGGAGTCGTCACTGATCACGGCCTGGCCGGTCGCCTCCCGGGCGGACCTTGCTTTGATAAGTGCGTTGCCGGCGAAGGTGCCGGCGTCCTCGACCGGGGATTCGACCTCTTCCGGCAGCAGGTCGAGATCGATGCCGAGAATATGTTCGAGCTCGGCGACCTTGTGCGCATTCCGGCTGGCGAAGATCAAGAAGCGATGGCTGCGAGCTGGGCCTCTCGCAGCTGGTCGATGCCGTTCTCGGCGAGGCCCAGCAATTCGTCGAGCGAGGTGCGGGAGAGTGGTGTGCGCTCCGCGGTCGCCTGGACCTCGACCAGGCCACGGTCACCGGTCATGACCACGTTCGCGTCGACCTCGGCGGTGGAGTCCTCGGGGTAGTCGAGGTCGCACAGGGCGCGTCCGTCGACCATCCCTACGCTGACGGCGGCAACGGTGGTGGTAAGGGGCATCTTTTCGATCTCCCCGCTCCCGATCAGGGCCGCCAGGGCCAGGTGCAGGGCGACGTAGCCTCCGGTGATCGAGGCGCAGCGGGTGCCTCCGTCGGCCTCGAGCACGTCGCAGTCGACGTAGACGCTGCGCTCGCCGAGGGCCTTGAAGTCGACCCCGACCCGGAGGGAGCGTCCGATCAGGCGCTGAATCTCGACTCCGCGCCCGTCCTGCTTGCCCTTGCTGATGTCACGGGGCTTCCGGTCGCCGGTCGACGCGGGCAGCATTGAATATTCGGCGGTGACCCAGCCTTCACCGTTGCCGACCATCCATTTCGGGACCCTGGTCGAGACCGAGGCGGTACAGATGACCCTGGTGCCTCCAACCGAGATCAGGGCCGATCCGTCGGCGCTCGAGACGAATCCGGGTTCGATCGTCACCGGCCTCAGGTCGGCGGGGCCACGGTCGAAGCTGCGGACGGGTTCTGTCATGCCCCCAGTCTCCCAGAAGGAAAACGACACCGGATCCACCCGGAGGCGGATCCGGTGCCCCGGTCATCGGAACGCGATCTTGTCGACCGCCGACTGGATCTTGTCCACGATCAGCTCGGCGAGTTCGGTGCCCTGCCGGCCGGAGAATCCCTTCATGGCCGCGACCATGCCGACCATCAGGAGCGAGACCAGAAGGATCAGGCCGACGTACTCGACAGTCCCCTGACCGCTATGGTCGGCCAGCCTTCGTTTCACCTGCGCGGCCCGGTGGACCCCCGCCGCATGGGCGTAACCCATCGCTTCGTAAACCATCTGAACGCCTCCTTCGGTTGAGTTGGCATCAACCCTCAGGTCAATCCGCTCAACGCGAACACGCGAAGGGCAACAATTCTGGAACTCGCCTGTCCGTCTTTGGCGGGCAACCCGAGCTTTCCCGTTCGCTCGGAACGACGCGAGGTTCAAGTTGCCTGCGCTATGCACAGGTAGCTCGCATCTCGATGAAACGTAGCCACCCTGGCCGCGGCCTTCTCGCGGGTGGTGCTCAGGTCGTTCCTGAATACCGCCCGCCCCCCGGATAACCTGCTCCGATGCGCGTGCTCGTCGTCATGAACTTCGGTCCCGATCAGGCCACTCCCCAGCGTGGGCAGTGGGTAGTCGATCAGGTCGAGGCCTTGAAGGAACTAGGCATTGAAGCGGAGCTCTTCACCTTCCAGCCGGGCAGGTCCAACTACCTTCCCGCCACCCGCCGGATCCGGCAGATCCTCCGCGAGCGGCAATTCGACCTGGTCCACGCGCATTACGGGCTTGCCGGCTGGTGCGCCCGGCTGGCCGGCGCGGACCCGCTGGTCGTCACCTTCCACGGGACCGACGTGCGCCACCGTGTGGTCGGGCCTATGTCACGGATGTTGACCAGACGGATCGACTTGGTTGCCGGAGTTTCGAAGGCGCTGTTCGAAATCGAAGCGGGCCGCCCGGGGCTGCCGCTGGCCGAAGGCCGGAACGCCGTCTTGCCCTGCGGAGCCGACCTGTCGAGGTTTTCTCCCGAGGACCGGAGGGAATCGAAAATGGCCCTCGGCCTCGACCCTGACACCAGATACCTCTTTTTCCCGGCGGACCCGGCGCGGCCGGAAAAGCGGTTCGACCGCTTCCTCGAGCTGGCCGATGAATGCGACGCGGCGGTGATCACGGGGGGCGGCATCCCGCCGGAAGAGATGTCGCGCTGGATCAATGCTTCGCACGCGGTCGTGGTCACCTCGGACTACGAAGGCTTCGGACTCACTTGCCTGGAGAGCCTCGCCTGTGACGTGCCGGTCATCTCGACTCCGGTCGGGATCGCTCCGCACGCGCTCCGGAATGTGAGGGGCACCCTCTGCGCCGATTTCGACGTTTCCGGATGGGCGGCCTTCGCTTCGGGGCTGCTCGCCGAAGTGGACCCGAGGGCTTCGGGCGGGCAGGTTTCCGAGGCCCTGTCCGCCGGGCGGATGGCCGAGAGGGTGGTCTTCGCCTACGAAGAAATCCTCGGACGACGGGGAGGGAAGCCTGTGCTCACTGCCAAGTTCGGTAATGATGGGGACGGACGATGAGGAAAGGTGCCCTGAAGAAGAAACAGAGGCAGCTCGAAGAGCTTCACCTCGACCGGCGCGAGGCGCTCGGCGAGCTGGTTCTCGGGATGTTCGTCCAGGGGAGCTGGGACGACTCGCTGATGGCGCGTGGCGCTGCCGAAGTCAGCGAAGTCGAGGCCGAACTCAAGGCGATCGCCGCCGGCGAGCCCGAGCAGGACAGCGCCGAACACGACTTCTCCACGTCGGAGCATGAGCTCGCGACCGGTGAGTACACCGCGGAACACGGACTCCCGACCGGTGAGTACACGGCGGAGCACGACCTGCCCGGAACCGGCGAGTACACGGCCGAGCACGACCTGCCCACCGGCGAACACACCGGCGAGCACGACCTTCCGGAAACGGGTGAGCACACGGCCGAACAC
>JBPPMI010000046.1:0-13447 GCA_051305975.1 Solirubrobacterales bacterium | reverse complement strand
ATTGGCTCGGCGATTCATGGGGCGTCCTGTTCTCGCACCCGAAGGACTTCACCCCGGTCTGCACCACCGAGCTCGGTTACATGGCGAATGCCAAGCCGGAGTTCGATGCCCGCGGCGTGAAGATCATCGGCCTGTCGGTCGACGCCCTCGGCAAGCACGAAGACTGGGCGAAGGACATCGCCGAGACCCAGGGCACCGCGCCGAACTACCCGATCATCAGCGATGACAAGTTCGAGGTCTCCAAGGCCTACGGAATGCTGCCGTCCGAGGTCTCGGGCGACGCCGCCGAGCGGACCCCCGCCGACAACCAGACCGTGCGAAACGTGTTCGTGATCGGCCCGGACAAGAAGGTCAAGCTGATCCTCGTCTACCCGATGACCACCGGCCGGAACTTCGACGAAGTTCTGCGGGTGATCGATTCGCTCAAGCTCACCGCGGAGCACAAGGTGGCCACCCCGGTCAACTGGAAGAAGGGCGAAGACGTGATCATCGCCGGCTCGGTCTCGAACGACCAGGCCAAGGAGATCTACCCGGACGGCTGGGACGAGCCCAAGCCGTACATCCGGATCGTGCCGTCACCGGTCAAGGACTGACCGCACCGGGACAGATTCACCGTAGTGGCGAAGCCCCGCGAAAGCGGGGCTTCGTTCTTGCAGGACCAATAGTGGAACGGATTTGCACGGTCAGTCCGTGCGGATGCTTTCCACTTCGCTCAGGTTTGCCGGGTTCGTCAGTGCGGCGCGCACCTCGCTGACGACCAGTGCCGGCTCCCGCGTCACCTTCCGCCACGTGTATCGGAGTAGGACCCAGCCCATCGACCACATCCGGTTGTTCCGGGAGAGGTCGATTTCAAACATCTCCTGCCCGCGGTGGAATCCGTAGCTGTCCAACTCAACGGCGAGTCTTCGGTCACGCCACACACAATCCACTTCGTGACCGTCAATGACTACGTTGATTTCCGGCGCTTCGATTCCCTCGGCCCGGCAGGCCTCAAGCATGAGTCCTTCGAGCAACGACCTGGCCTTCTTCAAATCGGGGATCCGATCGAGAACGAGCGAACGAAACGCCGCCGCCCCGGGCCGTCCCCGGCCACAGTTCAGGTGTACGAACAGATCGTCGTCTTCGAGCAATCCCAACCGGTCGGCTTCGATGAAAGCGCGTTTGAAGCCAGCGGAGCTCATGTTAGGGGCGAGGTCAAGCAGTACCCGAGCCGGCGACAAGACGGGGATCGGTCCGATCTGCCGGATGTCCTGCTCAGGAAGGCTCCGGGTTCGCCGAACGATGAGGGGTACAGAGACGTACCGTCCATCGAACACGATGCGCGGGCGCTCAGCCCGCCGGTTCCCGACGCGAACGACATCGACACCGGGCCGGACCGGCAGGAAATCCCAAGCGGCCGCGGCGCTGCGTCCGCCGAGGGCAGACCGATCGCCAGCAGCGAGCACGCCGGCCATCCAGAGACCATGCTGCCCGATCTGCGGTCTTCCGACAGCGAATACCGATCTGAACAACGGGAACAGCAGGCTTTGAATGCGGAAATCGATAGTCGACCGCGGCACTCCCGCGGCGAGCAGTTGCCGCCGGCTGACCACCCCGTGCTGTCGTTGCCCGATGCACAAGGCGACGCGCTCGATGTCGGAGCTGTAGCCAGGCGGGGGAATTGCTTGCCGCATGTACGAGAGACTTGCCATCAGTGGCTTGAGGATGGTTTGCGGAATGAACCCCGAGATCGACAGCTTGGTAACAAGCGCGTTCGGCGGCAAGTGGAAAGCATTCGCACGATCAGTCCGTGCGGATGCTTTCCACTTCATTGCCGACTTGGATCGCTCAGGCGTTGGAGACCGAGAGCAGGAACAGGCCGAAGCAGGTGAAAGCGACCATCACCGCCAGCATCCAGTACTGGGAGCGGGCCGCCTTGCGGTAGTCCCCCCACGTGGTTATCGCGCGGTCGTGGGCCAGCACCAGGCCGGCGACGTGGCCGGCGACGAGGGTGCCCACCTGCACGTACCAGACGAGGTCGTTGCTGATCGCGTTGTAATCGATGCCGTAGCCGGCGGTACCGAACAGGTCGGTCGTGCCGGTTCCCAGGGGATCGGACAACAGGTAGGTGAACTGTGCCTGCTCCTGGAAGAAGAAGAGGCTGAAGTAGTGGGCCAGCAGATAGGCGAACGCGATCGGGATGAGGGCGTGGCCGAAGCTTCGCCAGAGTGTCTTCCGGTCGGGTGCGCCGGGCACCGTGCCCATCCCCCTCACCCCGAGCAGGTAGATCAGGGCGACGACCGCGATGCTGATCACCATCCAGGTAGTGCTCGCCAGGCGGGTCGAAGCGGTCGCGCCGAACCCGATGTCGCTGAACCGGTCGAGGGTCCATCCGATCCCGTCCTTGAAGACACCCTCCGAGGCACCGTCGAAGGTCGTGGTGCCGATAGAGGCGATGACCACCGCGACCGAACCCGCTCCGGCCACCCAGGTGGTCGCACCGGACAGGAAGCGCCTGGCGCCAAGAACGCCGCCCCGGAACTCGAGTTTGCCGATCGAACCGAACATGCCGAAGTAGACCGAGAAGGTCTCGCCGTTCCGGAAGAAGGCCTCGCGTCCGAAGGCGGCCGTCATGCCCAGCGCATAGACGGAATAGGCGATAGCCGCCCGGGCCACGACCTCGGGTTCCAGCCCGACCGACACCCCGTTCCCCTCGCCGTAGATCAGCTCGAGCCAGACGAATCCGACCAGCCCGATCGCCGCCGGCCAGCGGCCGAGCCGTTCGGGCCAGGCGAAGTGGCTAGGCGCCCGGCCGAGCACCCTGCGATGCACCAAACCGACCGGAGTGGCGACCGCCTTCCAGGGATTGAAGGCCGAGAAGACGTCGCCGAGGAGAACCCCGAGCAGGGGAAAGCCCAGCCACGCCGTTACGAAGAGCAGAGTGATCGAGACGTTCCGCTCCGGTGCGGAGGTTCCTTCGAAACCGGCGTAGATCGCGAAGCCGAGCAGGAAGACGCCGGTCAGGCCGCACAGGATGCGGACCGGCACCGACCCCATGACCTTGCCGAGCCCGGTGAAGGCCGGCTTCCAGGTGTCACCCTCGTAGCGGGCCCGGCGCCAGCCCGCGGAGAGAGCAAAGAACGAAACGATCAGGACAACCGAGGCTGCCCAGGCAAAAAGCCACGCCGGTATCGGGATGTCCTCCCCGGCGGCGAGGGCATGGGCGAGCGGCAGCTCCAACATGCCCTGAGCGAGCGACAGCTCGATCAGAGCGGGCTGACTCCGTCGAGCAGTCTCCAGTTCGCCTTGAAGGCCTCTTCAGCCGCAGTGACGAGCTCGTCCTCACTGAAGTCGTTCATGTGCCGCTCGATGAGCGCCCGGCCGGCTTCGGCGTGGTCGACGTCCATCGTCTCGTGGATGGTGAAGTACTGGTTGCCCGGTCCGTCGTAGATGTCGTAGTGGGCGGAGAGGCCTTCGGTCTTGGTCTTCGAGATCGACGGCTGGCCACTCTCTACCGCGTACATGCGGGCGAGCTGCTTCCCGAACCCGTCAGCCTTGGTCCAGGCTTCGACGCACTCGAGGGTCTCAGGCGTCGGCTCGGCACCGACGGTGCCACCGACCTCGCGGACGAATCCGTCCCACAGGGCTACGTGGCTCGCCTCTTCGGCGGCGTGCGCCTCGAGTCCGGCGCGCTCGCCGGAAGGAGCCGCGGCGGCGATGTCGGAACTCATCCGGGCGATCGCTTCGGTTGCGTACCGGTACTGGCCGGAATAGTCCGCGAGTTCGTCGCGAGTCAGCTCGCCGGCCGACCAGCGCTGGTAGAAGGGATGCTCGAGGACGTTCCACTCGTCTCGTGCCTGCTCGATGCGGTCCCACAAATTCTGATTCATGACGACTCCTGGTCCGGGGGGCGGGACCCAGATCATAACGGCCCGTAAGATCCCGCCATCCTTCCGCTCAGAGACGACATCGCCGCCCCCCACCTTCCGCCCGAGGCCACCTGGATCGGGGGCAACCCGGGCAAGATGCCGGTGCTTGCCGCCAAGGGACCCGTCCTGGTCCATTTCTTCGATTTCAGCCAGCTGAACAGCGTGCGCACCCTCCCCTACATCGAGGAGTGGAACCGGCGTTACCGCGACTTCGGCCTGCGGGTCATCGGCGTTCAGGCGCCGAGGTTCCCTTTCGGTTCCGATCCGGCTGAGGTCGAAGCCGGTCTCGAACTCCTGGGGGTCGATTTTCCCGTGCTGGTCGACGACGGCCTCGCCCTCTGGCACATGTACGGCTGCGAAGGGTGGCCGAGCCTCTTCCTCTGGGGCCGCGGAGGCATCCTCCGGTGGTTCCAGTTTGGAGAGGGCGACTACCGCGGGACCGAAGTAGCGATCCAGGAGAGCCTCCTCGGACCGGATGCCGAGCCGAACTTCCCGGAACCGATGGACCCCGTCAGGCCGTCCGACGCCGAAGGCATCGAGGTGATCGCACCGGGAGCCGAGCTGATCCCGATCGACGGGCGCCCCTGGACCCCGACCGACGGCAACGTCTTCGACGTCGAATACGAAGGCGGCGGCGTCCACGCGACCGCGACCGGCTCAGGAGCGCTCGTGCTCGCGATCGACGGAGAACCTGCCGGACAGGTCGAGATCGACGGAGCCGGCCTCTACACGCTCGCCGAGCACGACCGGCACGGCAAGCACCGGATCGAGATCGCCCTCGACGGCGATCCCGGGATCTGGTCGGTCAGCTTCTCCCCGGCAGTTAGTTGAATAAGGATCGGGGCGCGCCTTCGGTCGCCATAGACGTCCCGATCCACGCTTCGCGCGGATACAAGGCGGCGAGACCCTACGAGACCATCGGGAGCGGCCGGATTTCCTTCGGCAGCATGAACCGGACCGACTCTTCGACGGTCCTGAGTTCCGAGACGTCGTCGACGCCGCGGTCCCGGAACGACCGGACCAGGTCCTCGACCAGCTCTTCGGGCGCACTGGCACCCGAGGTGATGCCGACGGTCTCGATGCCTTCGAGCCATTCGTCCTTCACCTGGGTGTGGTTGTCGATCAGGTACGAATCGGAGCCGTACTCCCGCGCCACCTCGACCAGGCGGTTCGAGTTGGAGGAGTTGGTGGAGCCGATGACCAGAACGAGGTCGCACTGCTTGGCCAGCTGCTTCACCGCAATCTGGCGGTTGGTCGTGGCGTAACAGATGTCCTCGCCCTTGGCCGTGACGATTCCGGGGAACCGCTCGCGCAGGCGACTGATGATCTCCGCGGTTTCGTCGACGGAAAGTGTGGTCTGGGTGATCAGGGCGACGTGGTCCGGATCGTCGAGTTCGAGCAGGTCGACCTCTTCGACCGTCTGGACGAGGACGATGCTCTCCGGGGCCTCGCCCATCGTGCCTTCGACCTCTTCGTGGCCTTCGTGCCCGACCATGATGATCGTGTAACCGTCGGCCGCGAACTTGCGGGCCTCGACGTGGACCTTGGTGACCAGCGGGCAGGTGGCGTCGATCGTCTGGAGGTTCCGGGTCTTGGCGTTCTCGTGGACCGCCGGCGACACGCCGTGGGCACTGAAGACGACCATCTCGCCCTCGGGAACCTCGGTTTCCTCCTCGACGAAGATCGCTCCGCGGTCGGAGAGTTCTTCGACCACGTGCTTGTTGTGGACGATCTCCTTGCGGACGTAAATCGGGGCGCCGTGCTTTTCGAGTGCGCGCTCGACCGTCTGGACGGCCCGATCCACGCCGGCACAGTAGCCGCGGGGGGCGGCCAGGATCACTCGTTCGGGAGCCGTTGAGGCGGTTGAAGACATATGAACAGGGTACCCACAGTAAGGTGCGGGCGGACCCGCAGCCTTCAATAAGAGCGACTTCGCGCAGCATGATTGGATTTGGGGAGACCGATGGAAACGACGACCAACCACCTCGACCGGCTGACAGCAGTCGACGCCTCGTTCCTGAGCAACGAGAACGAGAACAGTCACATGCACATCGGTGCGGTGATGATCTTCGAAGGCCCGCCGCCGAGCTACGAGGATTTCGTCGCCCACGTCGAGTCCCGGCTCGCATACGTGCCGCGGTACCGCCAGAAGCTCGTCTACCCGCCGCTGGAAGCGGGAAGGCCGCTTTGGACCGATGACACGGGTTTCAACCTCTCGTTCCACATGCGCCACACCGCGCTGCCCGACCCCGGGACCGAATCGGAGCTGATCGCCCTCGCCAACAGGGTCTTCTCGCAGTCGCTCGACCGCCGGAAGCCCCTCTGGGAGATGTGGCTCGTCCAGGGACTGCAGGACGACAGGTTCGCGGTGCTGATCAAGAGTCACCACGCGATGATCGACGGGATCTCCGGGGTCGACATCGGCACTGTCCTGTTCGACGTCACGAAGAACCCCGACCCGCCCGCGCCGGCCGAGGAATGGCGGCCCCGGTCGGAGCCCTCCTCAGCGAGCCTGCTCCGCCAGAGCGCCGGCGACCTTGCCACCACCCCGCTCCGCCTGACCGACCGCATCCTCGGTGCGGTCCGCAATCCCCAGTCGATAGTCAACCGGGTCGGCGACCAGGCCGAAGGCGTTTCCGAGATCGCTCGTGCCTTTGCCGATCCCGCCCCGGACGTGCCGCTGAACACCGAGATCGGTCCGCACCGCCGGATCGCGTGGGCCCGCGCCGATTTCGCCGACTTCCGCCGGATCAAGAACAGTTTCGAAACGACGGTCAACGACGTCGTGCTGGCGGTCGTGGCCGGTTCGGTCAGAAACTGGCTGATCAACCGTGGTGTCGACACCGAAGGCCTCGAGCTCCGGGCAATGGTCCCGGTCTCGGTGAGGGCCGAGGACGAGCACGGTCAGCTCGGCAACAAGCTCACTACCATGCGCGCACCCCTCCCGGTCTACGAACCCGACCCGGTCACCCGGCTCGAGATCGTCAGCGCGGCGATGGACGGCCTCAAGCAGTCGAAACAGGCACTCGGGGCCGAGACGATAGCCCGCCTCAACGACTTCGCGCCTCCCACCCTTCTCGCGCAGGCCGCGCGCCTGACGTTCTCGACCAGGCTCTTCAACCTGCTCGTGACCAACGTGCCCGGCCCCCAGATGCCGCTGTACGTCCTCGGCCGGAAGCTCCAGGAGACCTTCCCGGTCGCGTTCCTCGCCAAGAACCACGCACTGGCGATCGGTGTCATGAGCTACAACGGACAGCTCAACTTCGGCCTGCTCGGCGACTTCGACGCGATGCCGGACATCAAGCTGGTTTCCGACGGGCTCGGTGAAGCGTTGGACGAGCTGCTCAAAGCCAGCTAGGAAGAGCAAGGCTCGGTGACATTCGCGGCTTCGATCATATCGCCCACGATTCGGGTCACCGTATGGAGGTCGTGCGAGATCGCGAGGTAGCCATCCAGCTGGAGGATGTCCGCAACCATCCGGAGCCCGAGGCAATGCTGCTGGCCCGCGACAGTCGCGAGTAGCACACCTTGTGCCGGGACGGCTCCGGTGCCGACCGCTCGAATGCGCCGGCCATGACCCTCTCGGTGATTGCGGTGGCGATCCCCTCATCGGCACAGAGATCGACCTGTCCTCCCAGAGCTGTCCGATCCGCCACAGGGTTACACCAAGGTACTCCGATCTGCCCTCACATCAGAGATACTAGAAATACTGTTCTAGTAACTCGTTTTTCTGGCGTGCTCGATCCGCGGGAGGTACGTCAGAAACCGAGGGCGAACTTCGCGTCCTCGGTCATCATCTCCGGGGACCACGGGGGATCGAAGATCATCTTCGGGTGAACGTCGCGCACGCCGTCGAGGTTTCCGACGAATTCCTTCATCTGCTCGGAGACCTGAGGGCCGATCGGACAGGCCGGCGTGGTCAGCGTGAAGGTCACGTAGACGTCCGGCTGCTCGACTTCGACTTCGTAGACGAGTCCCAATGAGACGAAATCGAGGCCCAGCTCGGGGTCGATCACTTCTTCGAGTGCTTCGTAGACGAGTTCTTCCGAGGGCATAGTTGCTTGATCTTCAGCCATTCAGGCATCTTACCGACCGCGCGATCCCGCTCCGTGAGGCCGGTCCTCTAGCCTTACTTCCATGTTCGCGATCATCATCGCCCTGCTGATCATCTGGCCGATTGCGGAGCTCTGGGTGATGGTCCAGGTGGCCCAGTCGATCGGGTTCTTCTGGATGCTCAGCCTGATCTTCCTCTCGACCGTGACCGGTGTGATGGTGCTGCGCTACCGCGGGCAGGCCCACTGGCAGAAGTTCCGTGGCGCCATGGCCGAACGCCGGCCACCGGCCAAGGAAGCCTTCAACGGGGTGATGATCACCGCCGGGGCAACCCTCCTGATCATTCCCGGGTTCATCACCAGCGGGATCGGCCTGTTGCTGCTCTTCCCCCCGACTCGTTACCTGATCCGACTCCTGCTCTTCGCCCTCTTCGCCGGGCGCTGGAAGGTCGCCGCGACCAGCGCCACCATGGGCGCGAAGGGCTATGGCGCCTACCGGAACCGCCCCGGCCGGACCGAATACGACGTCGAAGGCGAAGCGGTCGACGTCACCGACTACCCCGATGGAAATGCAGAGCAGGCCGTTCCGGAGCTACCCTCTCCGGAATCGAAGCGCAAGCCTTGAAAACGCACTCAGTCGAGATTCTCGATCCCGAATCGGGCTTGTTCGTCAGTCTGACCAACGGCGGATCGGGAGCGATCATGATCGGCGACGACGTGATTGCCGCGGCACCGATCCCCGAGCACGGCCTCGACAAGCTGAGCGACGGACCCCTCTCCCTGGAAACCGACCGCGGCTCCCTCGAGGTGCAGATCGCCTCCGAAGGCGAGCCGATCGTTTTCGACGGTGCCCTCACCGGCAGGCGGGAAGCCCGCCTCGCAAACATGACCGGAATGCTGGTCGACCGGGACCAGACTTTCCAGCTCGACTGCCCGGGCGTGCTCCATTCCCGCGAGGACGACGGAAAAGCGACGGAGCTGACCCGTGACCTGACCATGATCCTGGCCGACGGCGGCCTAATCTGTGTCGCTTCAGCCGCGCCCCCGGGCACCACGAAGCACAGTGAGGAAGAGGCAGTCTCGGCCATCTCCCACCCCCGCGGCTACATCGAATTCGAAGAAGTGCTGCTTTCGACCGAGTACGACGGTGCCGGCCGGCAGGTGCGGGCCACGCTCGAGCTCTGGCCCGCGTCGGATGAGATCGCAATCCTCCACGGCGCCGGTTCGGTCATCTCCGGCTGCACGGCGAGGGTCGGCGACCGGCAGATCAACACGGCGCTGTTCCGCTGGTCGCTCGACGGACACCTCGGACTCGGCCGCTACGAGATCTCCGCCGCGAGGAACCAGGGCTGATGGCCAGGATCGAGATGGTCATCTCCGATTTTGGCGGCGTCCTCACCTCCCCGCTGGAAGAAGCGTTCCTTTCGTTCCAGGACCGGCTGGAGGTGCCGCCCGAGACATTCGGCATCGCGATGAAGGAAATCCTCGAAAAGACCGGCAAGCATCCGCTATTCGAACTCGAATGCGGCCGCATCACCGAGGCCGAATTCGACGACCAGCTGGCGGCAGCCCTGGAACCCCACATCGGACACCGACCGAACATCAGGCAGTTCGGCCTCGATCTGTTCGGCCAGCTCGAAGTGAACCCCGGCATGATCGACCTGATCCGCGAAGTGAAGCGTGACGGTTACCGGGCCTCCCTCCTGACGAACAACGTCAAGGAATGGGAAAAGCTCTGGCGGGAGATGATTCCGGTCGACGAACTCTTCGAGACGGTCGTCGATTCCGCCTTCGTCGGCATCCGCAAACCGGACCCTAGGATCTATGAGCTGCTGCTCGGACGGGTGAACCTGCCGGCCGAGGCCTGCATCTTCATCGACGACATGAGGGTCAACTGCGATGCCGCCACCGAGCTCGGCATCCACGCGGTCCACTTCCGCGAGACGGCCCAGGCCCGCGCCGAAGTTCACGCTCTTCTCGCTGCCGGCGACTGAGGCCGCTAAGGGCGGGACCGAAGCGGGCCCGGTACTCGGCAGGGGAAATGTGAGGGCCGCCTGCCCCCTCAGTTATCGGAGCCGATGCGGTCCCATATGTAGAGGTCCATGGCCTCGGCGGCGAGGGCCATGAGGCGTTCCGGCGAGAGCCAGCCGACGACGGTCTCGAGGGCCAGGTCCTCGGTAAGGCCTTCTTCGAGTACCTCTTCCCCGCGGAAACCGGCGGCGAGCTTGAGAGCCTCGCGCCGGTGTTCGCCGAGCGATCCGAAAGCACCCATGAGAAAGTCGCGGTTCGGCACCGGCTGGCCGATGTCCATCGAACCGTGCCAGGCGGCGAGCAGGGACAGGTCGTCCTGGTCGAGCTCGGCGAGGGCACGGGCATACTGAGCCTCGAGCTCGTCCTCCGGGATCTCGTCGACCCATGCACGCAACGCCTCACCGAGCAGCTGGCGGCGAGCCTCACGACCGACGGAGTCGGCGATGACATGAATCGCATCAGCTGGGTCTACGAAGCAAAGTGACATGTGGCGAGACCGTCCTTGTCGTGGGAATAAGGTCACCAGTGAAGATAGAGACGCCGGTGGACGTAAAAACCGCCCCCGTGACCCCGCAAATTGCGGATTACCAGAGCGTTTCCGTCAGGTCCTGGCCGCCGCGGCAGACACTAGTCTCACCCGATGCCTCTCCACCTCGTCCACGGACCCCCGAACACCGGCCGAACCGGAATCGTTCTGGACAAGTACACGGAATTCCTTCACAGGGATCCAGTGCTGATCGTGCCCGGAGTGGACGACGTCTTCACCTGGGAACGGCGGATCACCCGCAACTCCGATTCCTTCATCGGTGCGCGGATCGTCACCTTCAACGAACTCTGCCTCGACATCCTGAAGAAGCAGGGTGGCCCCCGTCCTCCCCGGGCGTCCGAGCTGCGCCGCCGTCACCTGGTCCGGCAGGCGATCGTCCAGTCGGGATGGGACGAGGTCACCGCGAGGCTCGACTTCCAGCCCGGCCTGGTGGATGCCGTCCTGGAACTGATCGATGACTTCCGCCGGGAGCTGATCGACCCCGACACCCTCGACGGGCGTATCCGGGAGCAGGGGCTCCTGAGCCTCAAAAGGCTCGCCGGCATCTACCGCACCTACCTCGACCTGCTTACCGGTTCGGGGTTCACTGACCTCCCGCGGGAAGTCGGCTCCGGGATCGAGTCGTCCGCCCTGGGCCGGCAGTTCGAGGGCCGGCCGGTTTTCCTGACCGGCTTCGACGACCTTTCGGGCCAGCAGGCCGAGTTGATCGGCCGGCTTGCGGTCGACAACGCAATCGATGTCTGGGTCGCCCTCACGTACGAACCTGACAATCCGGCGATGAAGGTCACCGACCGGATGATGGCGACGCTTCGCGACATCGGGGAGGGAACACGCCTCGAAGAGACCGCGACGGCGCGGAGGGAGACCCCGCGGGACCACGACCCCGCCCTGGTCGAGCTCGAGCGGCGCTTCATGCGCGGAACCTCCAAAGGCGAAGCCCCGATCCCCGCGACCAGCGCGGTCGGGGTCCTGAGGTCGGCGGGACCACGGAACGAAGCCGAAGCCATCGCTTCCGGCATTGCCCGGCTCCTCGATGCCGGCACCCCGCCCGAATCGATCGCGATCGCGATCGAGAACCCCGCGGCCCAGGGACGCCTGCTGTCCGTGGTTCTCGACCGCTTCAGGATCGACAACTCCCTCGAAGCCGAAATCCCGGTTTCCGGAACCGCCACCGGCCAGACCGTGATGGCCGTGCTCGAAGCGATCCGGCCCGGTGGCCCGGCGAAGGCCGCGTTTGCGTGGCTGCGGAGTCCGCTGTACGCCGGCCAGGACGTCGTCGACAAGATCGAACTCGATTGCCGCCGCCTTTCCGAACCCACCGCCGAAGGCGTGATGGGCCGACTTGGTGAAGGCCGGCTTCCCGAACACTGGGATGACCTCCGCAGGAAGACCGCCGCGGGTGAAGCGGTCCAGGAAGGCATCGCCCGGATCGCACTGGAACTCGGAAACCTCGCGCTCGACACCCCCGGGATCCCCGAACCGGCAGCGATTCTCGAAAGCCAGGCCGGGGCGGCGATCGCGGAGGCATGCGAGGAGATCGCCGCTATCCAGGGACCGGGCAACACGGGGATCGACGGTATCCACGACGCGATCGAGTCCGGTTCGGTCCGGGTGTGGTCGATGCCAGCATCGGGAACCGTCCGGATCGCGAGCCCGTACAGCCTGCGGGCGAAGCGCTTCTCCCACCTCTTCTTCTCGTCGCTCCAGGAGAGGGGCGTGCGCGACCAGGAGAGGGCCGGACCGTTCCTTTCTCGGGACGAGCGTGGCCTGCTCGGCATGTCGAGCAGGACCGACGCCGAAGACCAGGAGCGGTACCTCTTCTACTCCTGCCTGACGGTGCCCACCGAAAGCCTGTGGCTTTCCTGCCGCACCTCTGACGAGACCGGGAAGGCCGAACACGAATCACCGCTGGTCGGCGCGGTCGAAGAGCTGTTCGAAGCCGTCGACGGGATCCCGGGCGTGAGCCACGGCGGAAGGACGGGCACCTCGATCGTCTTCGAAGCGAATACGGCCCCGACCGGTCGTGAAGTCGCACGACTGCTGGCCGCGAACGGCGGCGGTCCGGACCGCGTCGAGATTCCGGCCTGGACGAGGGACCGGATCGATGCCGAACTCGGTGAAGCAAGGGTCGTTAGCGAGGACTCCGTCCGGCTCGAAACCCTCGTCGTGCCCGAAGTCCTCGAGGCCCTGGCGGCCGATCCGAACTTCTCCGCCACTGCGATCGAGGCTTACGCCGGCTGTCCCTACCGCTGGTTCATCGAGAGGCAGCTGAACCCCACTGAATTCGGGCCTGACCCCGAACCGATGACGATGGGCAGCCTGATCCACAACGTGCTGGAGAAGCTCTACTTCGAGAACCTCGGCCGGATGCCCCGGCCCGAAACGCTCGAGGCGTGGCTCGCCCGGCTGCCTTCGATAGTCGAAGACGTCGCCGCCAGCTCGAGGGTCCGGCTGGACGGGGACGACCCCGCCAGGGCCGCGATGCGCCGCCGCGCTATCGACGTGGTCAGCACATACCTGGCCAAGGAAGCTGCGGTCGAGGATCCCCTTCATCTCCCCCGTGAGGTCGAGTACGGATTCGGCCTGTCCGACAAGGGAGCCGATGCGGTCGACATGGGCGGCTGGTTCCTGCGCGGGAAGATCGACCGGATCGACGTTGCGCCGAATCCGGGGCCCGACGGACGCGCCGAAGCCGTGGTAGTCGATTACAAGTCCGGGAACGTCGACGCCCTGACGCACAAGAAGGTGAAGAAGGACCGGAAGTTCCAGCTCCCGCTGTACCTGAGGGCGGCGGAGGTGGCCCTCAACGTAAACCCCGTGGCGGGCATCTACGTCCCGGTCAGGGCGGGGAACAAGCCGTCCCGAGGGGCCTTCGAAGAATCGAGCCGCAGCGAGATGCTGGACCGGGG
>JBPPMI010000045.1:0-3133 GCA_051305975.1 Solirubrobacterales bacterium | reverse complement strand
TCGGTCGGCACAGCCCGGAAAACACGCTATTTGCGGTTTTGCCGGCCACGCCCTGATTTCAGGCGATCTTCGCTATTTGCGGGGTGCGCCGACGCCCATGGCCTCGCGCACGTCGCCGAGGGTCTTCGCGGCGTGTCCGCGGGCCTGATCGGCACCGGCAGCGAGGATTTCTTCGAGCCGGCCTTCGTCGGCACGGATCTCGGGGTAGGCGTCCCGCACCGGTGCCAGGTACTCGACCACCGATTCAGCGACCGCCTTCTTGAAGTCGCCATAGCCGGCATCGGCGAACTCGGCTTCGATATCGTCCTCGGTCTTCCCGGTGGCGACCGAGTGGATGCCGATCAGATTGGTGATGCCTTCCTTGCCTTCCCCGCGCACGACCTCGCGTCCGGAATCGGTGACGGCGCTGCCGAACTTCTTGCGGATCGCCTTCTCTCCGTCGAGGACGTACACCCGGCCGGAGTCGGCGCCGACCGTGGTCGACATCTTGTTGGTCGGCTCCTGCAGGTCCATGATGCGGGCTCCGATCTCCGGCACCCGGTACTCGGGCACCACGAGTGTCTTGCCGAAACGCTCGTTGAAGCGGCGCGCGATCTCCCGCATCAGTTCGACGTGCTGGATCTGGTCTTCTCCGACCGGCACCTCCTGGGCGCGGTAGGCGAGGACGTCGGCCGCCATCAGGACGGGATAGAAGAAGAGACCGGCCGAGACGAGTTCCCTCTGGTTCGCCGACTTATCCTTGAACTGGGTCATCCGGTTGAGGTCGCCATGGGCGGTGACACTCGCCAACAGCCACGTGAGTTCCGTGTGCTCGTGCACGTCGGACTGGCGGAAGAGGATGCAGCGGGCCGGGTCGAGACCGGCCGCGAGCATGATCGAGATCGTGTCGTAGAGCCGCACCCGGAGTTCCTTCGGGTCGTAGGCAACGGTGAGCGCATGGAGGTCGACGACGCAGAAGATCGCTGGATCCCCCCGGTCCTGACCCTCCACGTACTGGCGGATCGCCCCGATGTAGTTACCGAGGTGCTTCTGCCCCGTGGGCTGAATGCCAGAGAAGATCCGCATAAGGGCGCAGGATATTGCAACGACAACCACGTACCGCTCACGGGTAGGCCGTTCAAGTCACCAAACAGAAATTTCCCAGTTGAGGAACATTTCTGTCATTTATTCAGAACTGTGAAGTCTTTGAGAGGACAAAAACGCAGAGCTTGTTCTCCTGATCAGGTTTCGCCCGCCCCCTCGGTGTACCGACCAGCTCGTCCGATCGTCAGCGCAATTCCTCCCGCTGTCCATGCCGTGATGGCCATCATCACCCACGCCTTGTCGAAATCGGCCGCGCTTCCAGCTATCGCCGCGGTTCCGAGGATCCCGATCAGGATCGCCACACCGAAGGCGGCTCCGACCTCCTGAGCCCGAAAGGCAAGCCGACGATCATCCAGCACAGGGACTGCGGCGGAGAACCAGAACCTCCACCTGAACTGCGACAAGTGCGGGCAGCCCCTCGAGCGCTCGGACGTCCGGGCCATTCCGGGCCCGGCTAGACGGGCAATCCCCGCTTGACGTAACCACCACGGAATTCGCAGTCGGGCGAATTCCGTGCCTTATTCAGAACTGTTGGAGTCTTCGAGAGGGCATAAACACCAGGATTGTTCAAATCCTGGTTTTGCCCGCCCGGCGGTAGATCGCTACGCGAGCGACCTCGCGATAACCACCCGCTGAATCTCATTGGTGCCTTCGTAGATCTGGGTCAGCTTGGCGTCACGCATCATGCGCTCGACCGGGTATTCCTTGACGTAGCCGTACCCGCCGAGCACCTGGACGGCCTCGACGGTGACTTCCATCGCGGTGTCGGAACAGAAGAGCTTGGCCATCGCCGAGTACTTGCCGAGCTGTGGGTGGCTGGTCTCGGCCATCGCCGCGGCCCGGTAGAGCAGCTCGCGGGCGGCACAGGTCTTCGTCTCCATGTCGGCCAGCTTGAACTGGATTCCCTGGAGCTGGTTGATCGGCTTGCCGAACGCGATGCGTTCCTTGGCGTAGTGGGCGGCGTAGTCGGTGGCACCTTGGGCGATGCCGAGACCCTGCGCGGCGACACCTAGCCGGGAACGGTCGAGCGTCTGCATGGCGACGACGAAGCCCTTGTTGACTTCACCGACGACGTTCTCGTCCGGAACGAAGACGTCTTCGTAGAGCGGCTGGCCGGTCGGCGAACCCTTCATGCCCATCTTGTGCTCGAGGGCGTCGATGCTGAAGCCCTCGGTGTCGGCGGTGACCGCGAAGCAGGTGATGCCGCGCGAGTACTTCACGTCGGGATCGGTGACGGCGAACGTTGTGTAGACGTCGGCGACACCGGAGTTCGAGATCCAGTTCTTGGCGCCGTTCAGGATCCAGCCGCCGTCGACCTTCTTGGCGCGGGTGCGCATCGCGCCCGGGTCGGAGCCGGCGTCGGGCTCGGAGAGCGCGAAGGCGCCGAGCCATTCACCACTCGCCAGCTTCGGCAGCATCCGGTTCTTGAGGTCGTCCGACCCGAACAGCTTGATCGGGAGCGAAGCGAGGTCCTGGACGGCGAGCATCAGCGAGGAAGAAGCGCAGCCCTTGGCGATCTCTTCGATCGCGGCGACCAGCATGATCTCGCCGGTCCCCGTGCCGCCATGCTCTTCTTCGAACGGGAGGCCGAAGATGTCGTGACTCGCGAACAACTCGCGGATGTCCTGCGGGAACTCGCCAGTCGCGTCGATTTCCGCTGCGCGCGGAGTTACCTTCTCGACGACCATCTGTCGGATCACCTCGAGGAAGTCCATCTGTTCCTGGGTCAGTGAATACTGCGTGGCTGTTTCAACCGGCATGAGTAACTCCGCTTCGTAGATTCAAAAGTTTGGGAAAGGAACCCTATTTGGGTTGACGAATGACTGGGCGCCTCGTGGCTCCCACTTCGTCCAGACGACGAACTGGCGTCGTGTAAGGCGCGTTCTGGGCGATGCCCGGATCCGTTTCCGCTTCTTCGAGGATCTTTTCGATCGCGTCGGCGAACTCGTCGAGGTGTTCTTTCGCTTCGGTCTCGACCGGTTCGACCATCAGGGCTTCGTCGACCAGCAGCGGGAAGTAGACCGTCGGCGGATGGAAGCCGAAGTCGAGC
>JBPPMI010000044.1:0-3552 GCA_051305975.1 Solirubrobacterales bacterium | reverse complement strand
CCCGGTCAAGATGAAGGCGATCGCGATCGCCCGGATCGGAGGCCGGTCCGAGGATGGCACCTATTCGGACTTCTCTTAGGGCGGAAGTGTTCTCGGCCGGGCGCTCTGGAGGAAATCGCTCCAGATGAGGGGCAAAGGTGCGATCAACTGCGATGGCACGGTGCGGGTCTGGAGCATGGTCATCAGTGGCGGCTCGACGCCCATACCCCGGACTGCCAGTCCCTGCCGCAATAGGCGGATAGTGGTCACCACCGGCGGGGCGCAGGTCTGCCGGCAGTGACGCAGGCGGGCCGGGCTTCCGCGCTCAGAGTCGCGGCTTTCATTCGAACGGGTTCACCGTTTCGATCCCGGTACTAGCGACGTCTTTCAGGTTTCTGGTCGCTACCGTCAAGCCGCGGATCTTCGCTGTTGCAGCCAACAGTCCGTCTACGACCGGGAGAGGATCTGGAACGTTCATTCGGCCCCACTCTTCAGCAATGGTCCCATCCACCGGGACTATCCGGCCTTCGAAACCCATAACGAGCCGGGCCAGCCACTGATTCAGATGTGAGCCGGCTTTGGAATCACGTCTCGAGATGCTCTCGATTCCCCGGCGCAGCTCACCAACAGTCAGCACGCTCAGAAATATTTCCTCGTCTTCGATTTCGCCAAACCAGGTCGTGACACCCCGATTGGCGCGATCTCCCTTCCGCAATTCCGAAATCACATTAGTGTCGATCAGGAAACTCAAAGTTCAACCGGACGGCCGCGGTCCCCGGGACGATCGAAATCCCCGTCGTCTCCGACATCCGGCATTTCGAGCAGAAGTTGCTTGAGGGTGGAGGCGCCGGCCTTCTGGACCAGGACATCACGAAGAATTCTCCGGTGTTCTTCCTCGGCCGAATTGCCATTGCGTGCCGCCCGCAACTTGAGTTCGCGAACGACGTCACTCTCGATGTTTCGGACCAGTAGCTGAGCCATAGTCTTCCCTTCGATCTACTGATATCAATGATATAAAGCGTATCGGGGCACTTCGGCGGTCAGGGCCAAGCGGTGATGCGGCTGCCGGAAGGCGCACGCCTTACCTGTGCCGTCTCGGCGAACTCGGCCGGCATGAAATTGAAGTACTTGTCGAACGCCCACTGACGGAGGGTGGCGGCGAGGATCGGCTTGACCAGGCGGGGGTGGACCTTCGGGACTGCTTTCTGGATCTTCAGCAGGGCTTCGAACTGCGGCCGGTGGGCCGCGCTGAAGGCTGCATAGTTCTCCAGGGCCTTCTCGCGGGACTGGAATCCTTCGTAGACGGCCCTCAACTCGAGTCCCAGGGCCAGGCCGAAGTAGAGGGCGGGGCGGATGCCCTCCGCGGTGACCGGCAGGCAGTGCCCGGCCGAGTCGCCGGCGAAGAAGATGCCGTTGCCGGTGGCCGGGCGCAGCTTGTGCGGGATCCAGTTGCCCTGGTACCCGTCCTTCGGCACCGGGATGTCATCGGCGAGCAGGTCGGTCGGCGGGCGGACCGGGTGGTGGGGATCGAACGAGCCCATGCCGACCCGGACCTCGTCGCCGGCCGGGAACGACCAGCCGTAACCGGCTGGCAGGTAGCGCCGGGTGATCCAGACCTCGAATTCTTCGCTGGTGCCCGCGGGGTGCACCTCAAGTCCGCGTGAAAGCGGGGCGTCGGGCGGCTGGTAGTGGGCGCCGGCGGCGAGGATGCGCTTCCAGCCCAGGGCGTCGACCACCAGCGGAGCCTTGATCACTCCGCGGTCGGTGTCGACCGCGATCTTGCCGTCACCGTTGGCTTCCGCACGGCCGTTGACCTTGGCGGTCTCGAAAGTGGCGTCGCAATCCTGCCAGAGCAGGTCGCAGAGGGTTCGGTAGTCGAAGGTGGAGAAGCTCCAGGGAACGGGCAGGCGGACGGACCCGTGAGCGGTGTGGACGAGCACGTCGTCGAAGCGCTGCTTCTCGGATTCGAGCAGGCCGAGGTTGGCCAGCCAGCCGGTGGGGACCGCGCAGGCCGAGGTCTGGCGCTCGCCGATCTCGTAACGGTCGAGCATCAGTACATCGGCGCCGGATCCGGCCATCTGGCGGGCCACCATCAGGCCGGCGAAGCTCGCGCCGCAGATCAAAAGGTCGCGTGACCCGGAAAGGTCGGTGCGCTCGGAAGCCGGAGTGGTAGCTCGTTTAGCCATACGACGGCAGAGTAATAAATGCCACCGATCAACAGAACTGGCAGTGAAATGTCTCGCCAGGAGAGACATTTCACTGCCAGTTCATGCGAATTCGCTGGATCGGTTCCTTTCGGACCCCTGATTCCCCGCTACAACGCGGCTTGCGCCGCTTTCTGCGATCATCCCGCGCTGATGACTACAGAAAACACTCTCCTACACGCCCCAGAGGGGGTTCCGGTCGAAGGTTCCAACGGTCTCTTGATTGAGGTCGACGGCCGGATCGTTCCTAACTACGCAGCCACGATGGTCGCCTTCGAAGAAGGCGATGTCGTCAACGGCAAGGTCGTTCGCATCGACCGTGACGAAGTGCTGCTCGACATCGGCTACAAGTCGGAAGGGGTGATTCCCGCCGGCGAGCTCTCGATCCGCAAGAACGTCGACACCTCGGAAGAGGTCGAACTCGGCGAAGAGATCGATGCCCTCGTCGTTACCAAGGAAGACGCCGAAGGGCGTTTGATCCTTTCGAAGAAGCGTGCGCGCTTCGAGAAGGCCTGGAGAAAGATCGAGACTGCCGCCGAGAACGGCGAACCGGTCGAAGGCAACGTGATCGAAGTCGTCAAGGGTGGACTCATCCTCGACCTCGGCATCCGTGGCTTCCTGCCCGCCTCTCTCGTCGACATCCGTCGCGTCCACAACCTTGACGAGTTCATGAGCCAGACCCTGGAATGCAAGGTCATCGAGCTCAACCGCAGCCGCAACAACGTCGTCCTTTCCCGTCGCGCCGTGCTCGAAGAGGAGCGCAAGGAAGTCCGCGACCAGATTCTCGATCGTCTCCAGCCCGGCGAAGTCGTCGAAGGCAAGATCTCGAACATCGTCGACTTCGGCGCGTTCGTGGACCTCGAAGGCATCGACGGTCTCATCCACATCTCCGAGCTGTCCTGGAGCCACGTCAACCATCCGTCAGAGGTGGTTGCGATCGGCGACACGGTCAAGATCAAGGTGCTCGACATCGATCGCGACCGCCAGCGCATCTCGCTCGGCCTCAAGCAGACGCAGGAAGACCCGTGGCAGCGTGTGGTCAGCACTTACCGCTCCGGCGACGTGCTCGAAGGCACCGTCACCAAGGTCGTCTCCTTCGGTGCGTTCGTCGAGATCCTCGATGGCGTCGAAGGTCTCGTCCACATCTCGGAACTCGCCGATCATCACGTCGAGAACCCTTCGGAAGTCGTCGAACTGGGTGCCGCCCTCAACGTCAAGATCCTCGAGATCGACGAAGAGCGCCGCCGCCTCTCGCTCAGCATCAAGCGGGTCGAGGGCCAGAACATGCTCCTCGGCGGACTCGGTGAGGCCCTCGCGGCCGCTGCCGGACCGGCCGAAGGCGCTGAAACCGCCGACGCTACCGAAGAAG
>JBPPMI010000043.1:0-2388 GCA_051305975.1 Solirubrobacterales bacterium | reverse complement strand
GCCGACATCGCCCCGATCGAAGCGGATGTGCGGAAGTCCGGACCCGGCCACTACGTCGCTCCTTCGGCCCAGCTCGCGGTCAAGGGTGACTGGCAGGCATCGGCCGCGGTGAGGCTCTCGAAGTTCGAGGAAGTCATCAGCGAATTCGGGGTGCCGGTCCGGTGAACACTTTGAGCTTCCTGATCGCGTTCCTGCCGCTGTTGCTGCTCGTGCTCGCCCTCTGCCTCGGGCGGTATCCGGGAGAGGTGGCCATCGGGAAGCTGCGCCGTCTTGCCGAGAGCCTCCACGTCCGTGCTTTCGGGAGTCCGGCGCCGGTGGTCCGGCTTTCCGGTTTCAGGCCCGCGATGCGCGGGGGGTTGCTGATCGCCAGCTCCCTCGCCGGTCGCGGACCTCCTTTCGACCGGTGACGAAACCAGCTTTCGAAACTAGTCGTGCGGCCAAAAATGGCCGCTGGAAGGAATCAAATGAATCTCAGAAAGAAACTGATCGCCACGATCGTAGTCCTGGCGGGGCTGGCCCTGCCCGCGTCTGCCACGGCTCATGTCACCGTTTCCCCGACCGAAGCTCCGGCCGAGGGGTACGCGATGCTCTACCTCACCGTCCCGCACGGCTGCGAAGAGGCTCCGACCACCAGCGTCAGCGTCAGGATGCCGGACCAGGTCATCTCGGCCACGCCGGGCGTCGTCCCGGGCTGGAAGATCAAAGCGGTAGAAGGCAAGTTGCCGAATCCGGCCGAACAGCACGGCGAAACGATCACCGAGGGCGTCCGCCAGGTCACCTGGACCGGTGGTCCGCTCGACCCTGAACAGCTCGAGCAGTTCCCCCTCAGCGTGGCATTCGCCGGCGCCGAAGGCGATGCCGCCGAGTTCAAGGTGGTCCAGGGCTGCGCCGGTGGAGCCGAGACGGCCTGGATCCAGTCGACGCCGGCCAGTGGCGAAGAACCGGAGCATCCCGCTCCGACCGTGACCCTCGACGCTTCCGGGGAGGAGCACGGCGCGTCCTCCGGAGAAGAAGACGGCGAAGAATCGGTCGACGCCGAAACGGTCAGCTCCACCGGCTCCGATGAAGGTTCGGGCGACGGCCTGGCGATCGCGGCATTGATCGTCGGCGCCCTCGGCCTCCTGGTCGGCGGTACGGCACTCGTCACCTCCCGTCGTTCGAGGCGGTAGAACTTGAGCATGAGAAAAGCTCTTGTTCTCCTCGTCGCGCTCCTGGTCACGCCGGCTCTGCCGGGCGTGGCCGGGGCGCACGTCGACGTCGCCCCGACCGAAGCTCCCGCCGGAAAGCCGGCGAAGCTGAATTTCTCCGTCGGTCATGGCTGTGACGGTGCGGCGACCACTTCGTTGATCGTGCAAGTCCCCAGGGCCGTTGCGAAGTTCACGGCGAAATCGACCGACGGCTGGAAGGCCACCGACACGCCCGGCCAGATGAAATGGGTCGGCGGGCCACTCCCTGACCACGAGGTCCAGGAGTACCCGTTCACCGCCACGATCTACGGCAACGAGGGTGCCCGGATTCCCTTCAAGCTGATCCAGGGATGTGAAGGGGGAGCGCAGACCGCATGGATCCAGATGGCCCCGAAGGGGGCTCCTGAGCCGGAGACTCCGGCGCCTGTGGTCACGTTGACGACATCGGTCAAGGGCCCGCCTCCTTCACCGGCGGCCGAACCCAATGGTGCGGGTGAAGGCCAGCCGTCGGGAACGAACGGAGATCAGACGGCCACGAACGACGTGCCCGAGTCCTCCGAAGAGGACGAAGGTCTCGCCGACGGCCTGATCATCGCGATGTTTGCGCTGGTAGCGGTCGGACTTCTCGCTCTGGCTCTCTACTGGGTAAGGCGAAGCGGGTCGAAGGACTGAACCCCCGAACTGGCAGTGAAATGTCTCGCTGAGCGAGTCATTTCATTGCCAGTGTCTTCAGTCAGCCTCTGGGTCGGCGCCTCTTGCCCGAGGGGCGCCGGCCACGGGCGTTCAGCCGGTCGCGGCTCGATTCGTTCGCGGGGACGGTCCGGAGGCCACGTGTCCGGTTGAACAGGATCTCTTCGGCGCAACGCCGGTGCCAGTGTGAATGCTCGGTGCCACCGATCCGGCCGATGTACTGGACGACGACGTGTTCGTCGCCGACTTCGATCGAGTCGTAGCACCCCTGGCACTTGTAGAACTTCTGCGAAATCGATCGGATGATCCAGATCTCGTCACCGTCTTCGGTGTGACCGGTGAGGCTCTGGCGGCGATTTGGCAGTCCGGGGAAGGAATTCACAAAACCCTGCACTTAGAAGGGAAACGGGGTGGGGGGGCGAAATGGATCGGCGTGAGCACAGTGACCGCCGATACCAAGACCCTGTCAACTTACATCCAGGACAGGATCGACGAATTTTCCCGTTCCCAG